>NZ_JAJNSA010000143.1:0-4305 GCF_027497875.1 Streptococcus sp. SM3
GCTGGATGCACCAGTTGATCAATTCTTCTAAACGAGCAAGCTCACCCGTCATATGAAGATAGCCCATAACGGCTTCAAAGCCTGTCGACATACGATAAGTCACGACATCCGCATTTTTGGCCTTGGTATGGCTATTGGTATTGCGACCGCGCTTGTAGATCTCCAACTCTTTTTCTGTCAGAATTTCTTGCTCCAGCATGCTTTCAATCAAGCTAGCCTGAGCTCTAGCAGAGACGTAGCGGGTTGCAGTCTGGTGAAGCTTATTGGGCTTGGTCATCCCTTGAAAAATCAGGTGCCTGCGAATATACATGGAATAGACCGCATCCCCTTCAAAGGCAAGGGCAATCCCATTGATTAGATTGACATCAATCACGTGTCCACCTTACACCTTCTTTTGTATCCAAGAGCTTGATTCCTTGCGCAGCCAATTCATCGCGAATGGCATCTGCTCGCGCAAAATCTTTCTTAGCCCGCGCTTCCTGACGTTCAGCGATCAAGGCTTCAATATCCGCATCCAAAACTTCTTCAACAAAGACCACTCCAAAGACTTCTAACATCCTTGCCAAGGCATCCTTAACGTTTTGATTGTAGTGACCTGAATTGATCCATTTGGCCAATTCAAAGACAACGGTGATTCCGTTAGCGGCATTGATATCCTCATCCATGGCCGCAATAAACTTGTCCACAAAGTTTTGTAAGTCTGCTGGATCCACTTCTCCGGCGAAAGGTTGCTCATAAGTATTTTTCAAATACTTGAGGTTAGTCTCCGCATCGCGGACAGCTTTTTCTGTAAAGTTAATGGGCTTGCGGTAGTGCTGGGTCGCAAAGAAGAAACGAAGCACTTGGCCATCGATCGTCTTCAAAGCATCATGCACAGTGATAAAGTTGCCCAAGGACTTGGACATCTTGACATTGTCGATATTGACAAAGCCATTGTGCATCCAGTAGTTGGCAAAGGTTTGACCAGTTTTAGCCTCTGACTGGGCAATTTCATTGGTATGGTGCGGAAACTCAAGGTCAGCTCCACCACCGTGAATATCAATGGTATCGCCTAAAATCCCAGTTGACATGACCGAACACTCAATGTGCCAACCCGGACGACCAGGTCCCCAAGGGCTTTCCCAAGAAACTTCACCTGGTTTGGCAGCTTTCCAGAGGGCGAAATCGACTGGATTTTCCTTGCGAGCTGTTTCCTCATCTGTCCGACCAGAAGCACCTAGCTCTAGGTCTTCCAAAGTTTTATTGGCTAACTTAGCATAGTTGTGAGATTTTTCCACACGGAAATAGACATCGCCTTGGCTCTCGTAGGCATAGCCTTTTTCGATCAAGTCGGTAACAAAGCGAATGATGTCATCCATAAACTCAACCACACGAGGATGACGGGTTGCAGGCTTGACCCCAAGAGCCGTCACATCTTCACGAAAGGCCGCGATGTACTTATCCGCCACTTCCTGAGGAGTAATGCCTTCTTCCTTGGCACGGTTGATGATCTTATCATCCACATCGGTAAAGTTGGAAATATAGGCAACTTCGTAGCCACGATACTCAAAGTAGCGACGAATCGTGTCAAAGGCTACCGTTGAACGGGCATTCCCCACGTGGATATAGTTGTAAACCGTTGGCCCACAAACATACATGCGGACCTTCCCTTCCTCGATGGGGACAAATTCTCGCAAATCACGAGACATGGTATCATAAATTTTTAACACGCTTCATTTCCTTTCTGTTTCTACTCTTTTGGCTTCAAATAAACCACCTGAGTCTGTTTGACAAAGCCAATCTTTTCATACAAACGTTTGGCACCTACATTGCTGTCTTCCACGGCAATCTGAAACTCCTTGTCATTTTGTTCAATGAGTTGGTTGACGAGAGATTTTGCCAGGTAGCTCCCATAACCTTTGCCACGTTCAAGTTCGGCTATTGCTAAACCATAGAGGTAATTCGTATTACTCGATAAATCAACTGTACAAGTTCCAATAACCTGACCGTTTTTAAGCAAAATATATAGGCGACTTTCTGGATCTTTCAGAGCTTTAGCGACATATCTTTCCACAACTTCTCTAGATTCATGTTCCTCTGAAAATGCCTGAAACTTCAACTGACTAATTTGATCCTGATAGGAACGATCTGCTAACAAAACGTCCAGATTGGAAACAGTTGCTAACGGATAAGGTCTTCTATCCTTACCTAACCAGGTTTCTGTCTCTTCATCCTCGACCAGTCCCCAGTTGTTGACAAAATCAGGATGGCGCTCTAGAAAAACACGCTCTGTCTGAAAAGTTACAGACTCAATGGGATAAGATGCCGTTTCTGTCTCAAAACTTCTATATAAAGCTCGCGCAATGCCTTGACGACGATGATTGGGGTGGACCAGGATCGCTACTTCCACATCTGGGTCATCTGCATAAACCGTTAATAGGCCAACAAGTTCACCTTTTTCATAATAAAGGAAAAAGGCCGGCATATCGGGATCAAAATTGAGCATATTGGAGAGATAAGGATCCCGAAATGTTCCGTCATACTTCTGACAGATGGCAATAAGGGCCTTTGCTTCCAGTAGTTGGTGGTCTGTCAATGTATTGGTTGCTTGAATCACGTAGCGATCTCCTTACAAGCTAGAAGACCGATGACTGGCTTCCTTAGCATGCTCCATCTTATTCACATAGTATTCGCGTTTTTCTTCTTCTTGGTGAATGATTGGCTCATCCTTCTTACCGTGAACACGAACAATTTTAGCAGGGACTCCGACAACGGTCACATCACTCGGTACATCGGAGACCACGACCGCTCCCGCTCCTACTTTGGCTTTGGCCCCAATCTCAATCGGACCGATGACCTGAGCATGAGCGGAGACCAAGGCTCCTTCACGAACCGTCGGATGGCGTTTACCGACATCCTTCCCTGTTCCCCCAAGGGTCACCCCGTGGTAGAGCATAACGCCTTTTTCAACAATAGCTGTCTCCCCGATAACGAGGCCCGCTCCATGGTCTATAAAGACACCGGAAGCAATGGTCGCTCCTGGATGGATTTCAATCTGGGTCCAAAAACGCCAGAACTGACTATGCATCCGCGCCAAGAGCTTAAAGCCATGGTTCCACAAAAAGTGGGAAACACGGTGAGCTGCCAGTGCTTTGACGCCCGGATAGGTCAAGAGGACCTCCAGCGAGGTACGCGCTGCTGGGTCATTTTCTTTTACAATATCGATGGTTTCACGCCACCATCCCATACCGTGCTCCTCCTTTTCTAATGATTATTCTGAATCTTTTTGTGTAATAGTAAAGTCTTTTTTAGGTTTGTGGTCTTTGTTGTGGTGACGAGGACGATCGCCATGGCGATGAGTTTTTTCACCTTTTTCCTCGCTGTTTTCTGCTTTTGGCGGACGAGGGAGAAGAACTTTCATTGAAGCATCGACACGACCTTT
This sequence comes from Streptococcus sp. SM3, assembly GCF_027497875.1. The sequence goes on from NZ_JAJNSA010000143.1 coordinate 3,422, forward strand.
TTCGTCAATCTTGATAATCTTCACATCGACTTCATCACCGATGGCTACCAAGTCTTCGACACGGTTGGTGCGCGTCCAAGCCATTTCAGAGATATGAACGAGGGCATCCGTCTTGTCAAAGAGGTTGACAAAAGCACCAAATTTCTCGATCCGAACCACTTTGGCATGGTATACTTCGTCCACTTTGGCTTCACGAACCAAACCAGCAATGATTTCCTTAGCACGGTTGATGGCATCTTGGTCGCTAGAGTAGATAGATACGTTACCTTCTTCGTCGATGTCAATCTTAACGCCTGTTTCAGCGATGATCTTGTCGATGGTTTCTCCACCCTTACCGATGACAATCTTGATCTTGTCCACATCAATCTTGATGGTATCAATTTTCGGAGCAGTTGGAGCCAATTCTGGGCGAACTTCTGGAATGGTTGCTTCGATCACATCAAGGATTTCAAAACGAGCTTTCTTGGCTTGGGCAAGAGCCTCCGTCAAGATTTCCGCAGTAATCCCTTGGATCTTGATATCCATTTGAAGGGCTGTAATCCCGTCACGAGTACCAGCAACCTTAAAGTCCATGTCTCCAAAGTGGTCTTCCAAACCTTGGATATCTGTCAATACGGTATAGTTATTTCCATCAGAAATGAGACCCATTGCAATACCAGCTACTGGTGCCTTGATTGGCACACCACCCGCCATAAGGGCAAGTGTTCCTGCACAGATAGAGGCTTGAGATGAAGAACCATTTGATTCCAATACTTCTGCTACCAAACGAATCGCATATGGGAATTCTTCCAAGCTTGGCAATACTTGAGCAAGAGCACGCTCCCCAAGAGCACCGTGACCAATTTCACGACGACCAGGTGCACCGTAACGTCCAGTTTCCCCTA
>NZ_JAJNSA010000144.1:0-4256 GCF_027497875.1 Streptococcus sp. SM3
CAGCTCGGACTTCTGCCATGCCCCGTAGGACCTTATCCGACAATTCCTTGTTCTGGGCTAGTCTTAGGGTTTCTTGAATGCTATCCCACTCGCTCTTAGAGATGACCACAATATCTTCATCTGGATTCTTATTTACAACCGTCAAAGGCTCAAACTCATCGTTCACCTTCTTCATATAATCCTTCAAATGATTGCGGAATGTTGAATAAACGACTGCTTCCATTACCATACCTCATTCTACCTCTTTTCTTTTATTATACATGAAAAAGATAAACTTGTCAGGAACTTGTACAAGTTTTTCCCTCTTCACTTAATTATTCGTAAAAAGTTTCTAAATTTGGTAAAAACAAAAAAATCCAATGTCTAAAAAGATTTTTTAGACATTGGATAAACACTGTTTCCGTGCATCATAAACTTCTTGCCTTACGTGAATGTGGGCAGAGAAAATTTACGTCAGACCTTTTATTCTTCCACTCTCACTGGCACTCGACCCCAGATCTGTTCTGGCAATTGGGGATGGCCTAGCTGATACACCTGATCGGCTTGCTGGGTCAAGTCATCCCAAGGCTCCTTACCGATTCGAGTCACGATTTCTACTGATTTTTTCAAGCCTTTGAGGTGAGCTTGTCCCTTTGCGGAAAATCCTAAGACATGAATGGCATCGGGAAAAGCTTGATCCATCGCCCCTACCAAGATGTAGGTCAAGATGCGGCGCACACGTGCCTTGGTATAGCGCTTGGTTGCGACTTTCTCCACCAGGTCTTCCACAGAACTAGCACTTCGAATCGCATCCTTTATCCGATTGGCTATTTCTTCATTGACTTGAAAAATCTGTGTCAGATCCGGATGGGTTAGGATTTGATAACGGAGCAGTTGGTCATAATCCTCCCAAGATACCTGTGGAGCCGACTGAAAGAGTTGGCTATTAGGCATGAATTTAGCGACAAAGTCCTGATCTTCCTTGTGTAGGCGTAGACTAGTGGCAGAAGCATAAGCCACCTCTTTTTCTTCTGAATGGTAGCCTGCACCTTGCCGTTGGATAGCCTTAAGCGCAATCCCCTTTCCAACACAAGCCTTGGCATAGGCCAACCCCAGAATATGATTGGGAGTATCCCCTGTGAACTCCACTCCAGCAAAGGTTTCCCACATTTTTTGGGTCTTTTGTGGATAGGATAAATCATCTGGAAGATTTCGCAAGAAAGCTTCCATTTCCGCCTCATTCTCCGAGTAGACTGTCGCAATCGCTTGGTAATCTAAGACTTCTTCTGTCCCAAAGGTCAATTGGTCGATTCCTAGACGGGATAAGATTTCTACCGCTCCCTTGGCAAAATGATCAGCCGACTGAACAGCCACGAGAAAGGGGAGCTCGACCACCAGGTCCGCTCCATTTTCCAAAGCCATCTGCGCCCGTGTCCACTTATCTACAATGGCAGGCTCGCCACGTTGAACAAAATTCCCAGACATGACCACAATCTTCAGCCCTTCTGCCTGTTTGAGCAGGTACTTGTGACCATTGTGAAAGGGATTAAATTCTGCAATAATACCTGTAACTGTCATGTTTTCCTACTTCTGTGCTACGAAGAACCAACGTTTGCTAGTCTTTGTTGGCTCTTTGTCCTCAAAGTCTGCGTAGAGTTTAAAGGATTTAAAGCCAGCCTGCTCCAATAAGATGTCATAGGTTAAAACTTCATAGGTACGCTCCTCATGAACTTCATCGTGCCGACTAAAGCTGCCATCCTCTTCTTGGACAAAGAAGGTTAACTCATGGACGATCGAGTGAGGGGCTGCATCCTCATAGGTATCCCAGAGCATGGCAAAGTCTTCTGCGTTTTCGTGGTAAGAATAGCCTGGGAAGACCTCATCCGTCTGATAGGTCGAATGGACATCAAAGATAAAAACACCATCTTCATTAAGGGCATTGTAGACTTCTCTGAAGACATCCCCTACTTCTACCTCGTCTTGCATGTAGCAGATAGAATCTGAATAGCAGGTCACGAAATCATAAGTGCCTGCTTGCGACAGGTCCAGCATATTGCCCTCGATAAAATCAATTTTCTGCTTGGCTGAAGCAGCTCTTTTTTCAGCAATTTTCAGCATGTCAGCACTCAGGTCTAATCCTGTCACATCAAAACCAGTTTGAGAAAAGCGAACAGACTGGATCCCTGTCCCACAAGCCAATTCCAGTAATTTTTTCTTATCTTTTGTCTTTGGGAGATGCCGGAGGGAAAAATCCGTCCATAAGTCATACAGACTATCATCCATGACCGCATCGTAGACCGCCGCAAACGTTTCATAAGTCGCCATATTCATGATACCAAGTCCGCCCGTAATCCGATAGAAAATTAGGAGCACGACGATGGAGCTAAGCTCCAAGGAGAGCTATCTATTTTCCGAGGATTACAGGACGGGTTCAAACCCTTTCTAAGATACAAAGAGCCTTAAAAGCAAAGAGAAAATAGGAAACTTTCTGCCGTATCGTCAGATACAAAGGAAGTTACTCTTTTTCTCACAGCTTTTAGCTCGTGTTCAATTATCAAATTAACCAAACACGAGGCCCCATCCTTTCTTTCCATAGAATTTCAATTTAACCAACAAAACTCAGTTGCTACCAACTGAGTTTACCTGCTTATGCTAGGGCTGCTGAAAGATCGACAGCACTTGCTTCATGCCATAGCTTTTCTAGGTTATAATGGGCACGCATTTCTTCTGAGAAGACATGGACCACCACACTACCTAAGTCAAGAAGGACCCAACCACCAGCTGAATCACCTTCGACGTGGCTGGCATTGCCACCAGCTTCAACGACCTTCTCGCGAATATTTTCAGCAATAGCTTCCAACTGACGGCTGTTCATAGAGCTTGCGATGACAAAGTAGTCTGTCACGCTGGTCAAGCTTTGAACATCCAAAGCGACAATGTCTTCTGCACGCTTTTCATCTGCTGCTTTGACAACTAGTTCAAGTAGTTCTTTTTCTTTCATGTAATCCTCTTTCCTTAAAAAATTGATTTGTAATCTAAGACATCCGCAAAACGTTCTGCCCAAATATTTTCATAAAATTCATTAAGCGTTTCTGCCGGAATATCCTCTCCATCAAAGGTTGTGACAACTCCTTCTGGAATGACCAGCTTGTAGCCGTATTCAAACCCTACTTTGACGGATGTATCAACACAATATTCTGTCTGCATGCCACACAGGACCAGTTGTTCAATCCCTTGTTGATCCAAGTATTCTTTTAATCCTGTCTCTTTAAATATGCTATTGTATCGCTTCTGAAATACCTTTTCATTCTCCTGTCTTTTCAACAGGGGCGATAATTGCCAATCTTCCGAAGTTAAAGCCTCTGGCGTTTCAATATGCTGCATGTAGATGATTTCAATCTGCTGTTTTCTAGCCTGATCTTGCAAATAAGCGATCTTCTCTAAGAGCTTTTCTGTCTCAAAACCTGTTTCCACTAAGATATTTTGTACATCAATAATGATAAAAGCTGTCTTCACTCACTGCTCCTCTTTCAAATACTTCACAAAGGCGTTATAGGTTTCAAGGGTTTGGGGATAAATGGGCAATCCTTGGTGGGCCAGGTGTTCGACTGTGCGAGCCGTCTCATAGGCCACAGCACGATCCAAAGAAACTTGAGCGATATCACGTGCTTGATCCACTCCTGGAAAGGCCCGGTTGTGCTCAATGTAATCTGCCACATAGACAATCTTGTCTAAGGTTGACATCTGTCCGCTTCCCACTGTGTGAATCTCAATACTGCGAAGAATGGCTGGGTCTGTCAGTCCGAGGTCTTCTTGGATCTTGTAAATCCCGACCATCCCATGCCAGACATTGTTCCCCCAGTTTTTTAATGCTGGATCCAGCTCATAGCGATCGATCAAGTCCAGAAATTCCTGATCTGATAATTTCTTAGCGTAGTCATGTAACAAACCTGCTAGACCAGCCTGCTCTTCATCAGCCTCATAGCGTTTGGCCAAGTCACGCGCAGCCTTCTCAACCCCTAAACAGTGAGTAAGCCGCTTTCCTGGCAGGATTTGGCGCATTTTTTCAAGCAAGACCTCACGAGAAAAGCCGAGATAGTTTTCATAGGTCATTGATACAATCCTTCTTTCTTGATGTAGTCCAAGACTGGTTTTGGCAACATAAAATTCGGCGTCCGGCCTTTGGCCACAAAATCACGCACCATACTAGAGGAGATGTCCATGAGAGGAACATCCACCCAGATCACCGGATAAGAAGTCCCTGCCTTATAGCGTGG
>NZ_JAJNSA010000145.1:0-4193 GCF_027497875.1 Streptococcus sp. SM3
CTCTTTTGTTAATGATATTAACAAAAATACTATTTATTGTCAAGCTGAGCCTAAAAAGTCCTCCAGAGCTGAACTCTGAAGGATTTATTTTTATTTAACAACGATATTAACAAGTTTATTAGGGACACTAATCACTTTCACGATGTCCTTGCCATCGATTTCTGCTTTGACTTTTTCGTCAGCTAGAGCCACTTCTTGCAATTCTTCGCGTGAAAGGTCTTTCGCAACCATGAGTTTGGCACGGACTTTACCTTTGATTTGAACGACGATCTCAATTTCGTCTTCAATCAATTTGCTTTCGTCCCATGTTGGCCAAGCCACATAAGAGATAGACTCGCCTGTTGCTGCCACTGTTTGCCAGAGTTCTTCTGCCAAGTGAGGTGCAAATGGAGCGATCAATTGGATAAAACCTTTGGCATAATCCACATAGAGTTTGTCTTCCTTATTCGCCGCATTGACAAATACCATGAGTTGAGCAATGGCTGTGTTGAATTTCATAGACTCGATTTGCTCTGTAACAGCCTTAACAGTTTCGTTGTAAACCTTGTCTAGAGCGCCATTGTTTTCCGCAACGATTTCTTTACTTGTGATCAAACGGTACACACGGTCAAGGAATTTACGGCTTCCTTCCAGACCTTCTTCAGACCAAGCGATGGAAGCATCAAGTGGTCCCATGAACATTTCATAGACACGAAGGGTATCCGCACCGTATTGTTCCACCACATCGTCTGGGTTGACCACGTTCTTGAGAGATTTCGACATCTTAGCTGGCGCTTGCTCCAACTCTTCTCCTGTTTCCACATGGAAGAAAGAACCGTCACGTTTTTCAACCTTGTCAGTTGCCACAAGAGCACCACGGTGGTCACGGTAGCTAGTTCCCAAGATCATTCCTTGGTTAAAGAGTTTTTGGAATGGCTCCTTAGTTGGAACGACACCTAAATCATAGAGGAATTTGTGCCAGAAACGAGCGTAAAGCAAGTGAAGCACGGCGTGTTCTGCACCACCCACGTAGATATCAACTGGCAACCATTGTTTGAGAAGGTCCTCGTCAGCCAATTTCTCTGTGTTGTGTGGATCGATATAGCGGAGGTAGTACCAGCTTGAACCTGCCCATTGTGGCATGGTGTTGGTCTCACGACGACCTTTGACTCCATCCTCACGAGTCACTTCCAGCCAGTCTGTCAAGTTGGCCAATGGGCTTTCCCCAGTACCTGAAGGGCGGATGTCCTTGGTCACTGGCAAGACAAGTGGGAGTTCACTTTCTGGAACAGCTGTCGAAGTCCCATCTTCCCAATGAATGATTGGGATTGGTTCACCCCAGTAACGTTGACGGCTAAAGAGCCAGTCGCGGAGACGGTAGGTCACCTTTTCTTGACCAAAGCCTTTTTCTTCTAGCCAAGACACGATTTTAGCAATCGCTTCTTCTTTGTTGAGACCGTTCAAGAAGTCAGAGTTGACGTGAAGGCCATCCTCCGTGTAAGCAGCTTCTGTTACGTTGCCACCTTCCAAGACTTCTACGATTGGAAGACCAAACTGTTTAGCAAATTCCCAGTCGCGCTCATCGTGGGCAGGTACGGCCATAACAGCACCTGTTCCGTAGCTAGCAAGAACATAGTCGGCAATCCAGATTGGAATTTCTTTACCATTGACAGGGTTGATAGCATAAGCACCAGTCCAAACCCCTGTTTTTTCCTTGGCAAGGTCTGTACGAGCCAAGTCTGATTTAAGGCTAGCTTGGTGTTTGTAGTCCGCTACAGCCTCAGCTTGTTCAGGTGTCGTGATGGCATCTACTAGTTCATGTTCAGGAGCCAAAACAGTGAAGGTCGCACCGAAAAGGGTATCCGGACGAGTTGTAAAGACGGTGAATTCCTTGTCAGTCCCTTTTACTTTGAAAGTAACGTTAGCACCAGTTGATTTACCAATCCAGTTGCGTTGCATGTCCTTGATAGACTCTGGCCAGTCAAGGTCATCCAAGTCGTTGAGCAAACGTTCCGCATAGGCAGTGATTTTAAGCATCCATTGGCGCATTGGTTTGCGGACAACTGGATAGCCACCACGCTCAGAGGTTCCATCTGGAAGAACTTCTTCGTTAGCGATAGCTGTTCCTAGTTCCTCAACCCAGTTTACTGGTACTTCAGCTTCATAAGCCAAACCTTTTTCGTAAAGCTTAGTGAAGATCCATTGCGTCCACTTGTAGTAGTTTGGATCTGTCGTATTGACTTCACGGTCCCAGTCGTAAGAGAAGCCAAGCGCATTGATTTGGCGTTTGAAGTTAGCGATGTTTTCTGCTGTGAATTCTGCTGGGTCATTCCCTGTATCCATCGCATATTGCTCTGCAGGCAAACCAAAAGCATCCCAGCCCATTGGGTGAAGGACGTTGTAGCCTTGCGCACGTTTGAAACGGCTAAGGATATCTGTTGCTGTATAACCTTCTGGGTGTCCTACGTGAAGACCCGCTCCAGATGGGTAAGGGAACATGTCAAGCGCATAAAACTTAGGTTTTGAAGCATCTGTTCCTGTCTTAAAAGTATGATGGTCAGCCCAGTATTTTTGCCACTTAGGCTCGATTTCTTTATGATCGTAAAAACTCATAGCGTCTCTCCAATTTTCGTGATGCTCCTATTATACCATTTTTAGGCGATTTTTAAAGGTTCAGACAAAGAAAAAGACAGGTCCCGTACGGGACCTGTCCATCCTGTTTTCTCTAAGAAAAGTCTATTTTACATGCTTTTCAAGTTCTTCTTGCGCTTTTTTATTGGATTTTTCTTTTTCTTTCTTCCATTGTTCACGCGCTTTGTCGTAGTCTTTAGCCGATACGACCTTGTCTTGAACTTCCAAATATTTATAGTTGAAGGATTGACCCTTGTGGCCTGTCCAAGCAAAGGCTGCGGAGTATGGTACAGTCTTACGAACACCTGGAGAAGCTCCATCTGAATGGATCGGAATCAAGAGTGCACTATCGGTCAACCAAGCTTGAGCGGCAGCATATTTTTCATAACGCTTGTTGACATCTGTGGTTTCTTTTTGGGCATCCTCAATTAATTGATCATATTCATCAAAGCCAGCTGCTTTTGCGGCCGCATTATCCGTACCAGCATCGAATCCAAAGTAGGCATTGGCATTTTCGCCAGATTTACCACTAGTGATATCAATGTAAGAAGATGGGTCCGTATAGTCTGGTCCCCAACCCAAGTTATTGTTCAAATCCCAGTCTTGTTGCGAAGCATTTTCAGCAAAGTAGGTGACCCGTTGAAGATCATCATCTGAGATCATTTTCAGATCAATAACAATATTTTCTGCTCCTAAAGTTGACTCGATCGACTGTTTGAAGGATTGGGCTTGTTTGATTCCTTCTGTATAAGTTGAAGAAGTTGGAAGGTCCAAATGAATTGGGAATTCAACTCCTTGAGCCTGCAAATCTGCCTTAGCTTTGGCAAACTCTTCTTTGGCCTTAGTTGGATTGTAGAGGGTATCTTTTCCATCTGCGACAGAGACCCCTTTCCATTCATCCCCATAAGCTTCCAAGTCTTTTTCTACTGCATCCCCAAATTGTTGGCCATTGATTTGAACAAAGTTTGGTGGCGTAAAGGTATTACGGATGACCTTATTGGCAGCAGCTTCCCCGTTCGCCTGAGCTACGTATGCCTTGCGGTTGAAGGCAAACATAATGGCTTGACGGAAGTCCTTATTTAAGATGGCTTTCTTAGTTGAAGTCTTTTGAGCATCTGTGGTCTTGGCTGTAATTTCATAAGACTGACGGTCAATGTTGAAGGAAAGGTTGTAGGTAGAGGAACCTTGGTCACTAAAGACGATATCGTCTTTGTGCTTCTTCTCTACACTCTTATAGTTAGAGCCACTTGGGAAGACACGGGCAACCGTATAGTCGCCTTTATCAAATCCACGGATCAAGGATTCTGAATCTTGTCCATCATAATAGGTCAACTTGACTTTACTGATCTTGACATTATCCGCATCCCAATATGTTGGGTTCTTTTCCAAGGTCGCAGAAGATTTAGAAGTGATGGACTTGATCAAATAAGGACCGCAGTAGAGGATACTAGATGGAGAAGTCCCTTGACCATAGTCATCTCCTTTAGATTTCAGGAATTCTTCGTTAACCGGCATCAAGATCCCCATCGTAGTCTTAGAATTCCAGAAACTTTCCGGTTGGCTCAAGGTATATTGAACGGTAT
>NZ_JAJNSA010000146.1:0-4122 GCF_027497875.1 Streptococcus sp. SM3
ATCATTCAGAGTTAAGTGACGATAGCCTAGGAGATACACCTGTACCCATGCCGAACACAGCAGTTAAGCCCTAGAACGCCGGAAGTAGTTGGGGGTTGCCCCCTGTGAGATAAGGTAGTCGCTTAGCAAGAGATTGAGCCTAGTAGATACTAGGCTCATTTGGGAGTTTAGCTCAGCTGGGAGAGCATCTGCCTTACAAGCAGAGGGTCAGCGGTTCGATCCCGTTAACTCCCATAGGTCCCGTAGTGTAGCGGTTATCACGTCGCCCTGTCACGGCGAAGATCGCGGGTTCGATTCCCGTCGGGACCGTTAAGATAATGAAAATTATTTTAAGACTCGTTAGCTCAGTTGGTAGAGCAATTGACTTTTAATCAATGGGTCACTGGTTCGAGCCCAGTACGGGTCATATTTTGCGGGTTTGGCGGAATTGGCAGACGCACCAGATTTAGGATCTGGCGCTTTACGGCGTGGGGGTTCAAGTCCCTTAACCCGCATAAGAGAATAATAATGAGCCGGCTTAGCTCAGTTGGTAGAGCATCTGATTTGTAATCAGAGGGTCGCGTGTTCAAGTCATGTAGCCGGCATTTTTTTATATAAAGAAAGCAATGCGAACGTAGTTCAGTGGTAGAACACCACCTTGCCAAGGTGGGGGTCGCGGGTTCGAATCCCGTCGTTCGCTTGAGGAGGCCGGGGTGGCGGAACTGGCAGACGCACAGGACTTAAAATCCTGCGATTGGTAACGATCGTACCGGTTCGATTCCGGTCCTCGGCATAGATAAAGGTTGAAAGAAGCACCCTTAGCTCAACTGGATAGAGTACCTGACTACGAATCAGGCGGTTAGAGGTTCGACTCCTCTAGGGTGCATGGTCGCAAGGCTATGTAAGAATTAAATAGGAAAGAGCACCCTTAGCTCAACTGGATAGAGTACCTGACTACGAATCAGGCGGTTAGAGGTTCGACTCCTCTAGGGTGCATAAAGCGTAAGCTTTAGATCGGGAAGTAGCTCAGCTTGGTAGAGTACTTGGTTTGGGACCAAGGTGTCGCAGGTTCGAATCCTGTCTTCCCGATATTATGGCGGTGTAGCTCAGCTGGCTAGAGCGTCCGGTTCATACCCGGGAGGTCGGGGGTTCGATCCCCTTCGCCGCTATATTGTTGATCTTGTTGGACCTTTAGCTCAGCTGGTTAGAGCTCTCGGCTCATAACCGAGTGGTCGTAGGTTCAAGTCCTACAAGGTCCATTGTTATATTGGAGGATTACCCAAGTCCGGCTGAAGGGAACGGTCTTGAAAACCGTCAGGCGTGTAAAAGCGTGCGTGGGTTCGAATCCCACATCCTCCTTTTTTAAAATTAACGCGGGATGGAGCAGCTCGGTAGCTCGTCGGGCTCATAACCCGAAGGTCGTAGGTTCAAATCCTGCTCCCGCAATTTGGCTCGGTAGCTCAGTTGGTAGAGCAATGGATTGAAGCTCCATGTGTCGGCGGTTCGATTCCGTCTCGCGCCATTTCTTTTATTAATAAGCGGGTGTAGTTTAGTGGTAAAACTACAGCCTTCCAAGCTGTTGTCGCGAGTTCGATTCTCGTCACCCGCTTTGAACTTTTGTTCAATTTTTACCAAGTTGTTTGACTTGGGCGCGTAGCTCAGGTGGTTAGAGCGCACGCCTGATAAGCGTGAGGTCGGTGGTTCGAGTCCACTCGTGCCCATTTGGAGAATTACTCAAGAGGCTGAAGAGGACGGTTTGCTAAATCGTTAGGTCGGGTAACTGGCGCGGGGGTTCGAATCCCCCATTCTCCGTATAATTTCGAAGTTTGAGATATTATCTCAAACTATTTTTTATATTTTTGAAGGTCTTTTCTATGTTCTTGAATCGTTTCTTAAAAATTTTTAGTTTGGTGTTTGTTTTGACTGTTTCAGGAATTTTATTTCTTTTTCCATCTGTTAGAACTTCAATTGTTTTAAAATCCTCCGATCTGTTAGCTATTGTTGATAAGGCTGTATCGGTACCATTTGTTCTTGTTGAATCTAAGGCAAATGATTTAAAAAATTTATCTGAATTAAATGATGAAAACTGCTCTTTAAAGTCACGTCTTTATCAAAAGGATTTTGACCAGTCAAAACTTAGTCGTTTGGAATCAGAAAATAAGGAATTGAAAGACTTGATCTCAATCAAAAATTCTGCATCTGGTTCTAAACATGTTGTTAGTGAGATTATTGACCGTAATTATAGTTCTTGGTATCAGGAATTTGTAATTGATAAAGGCAGTTTAGATGGAATTACTGATTCTATGTTTGTTCTCTCATCTGGCGGGGTCATTGGTGTAGTAGATAGTACTGAGAAAAATTCTAGTAAAGTGAAATTATTGGTTGAAGATACTATTTCTTCACAACACCTGACATTTAGAATTGAGAGTCAAGGTCAATCTATTTTTGCTTTATTAAATGGTTATGACGAGAAGACGGGTGAGTTTCGGTTATTGCAAATTGGAGATCCAATTGAAATTAAAAAAGGAACACTCGTTTCAACAAGTGGATTAGGGAAATACAAGAGTAGTGACTTACCTCTTGGGACTGTGACTTCCACTCAAAAGGTATCTGATCAGTTAGGGCAAGAAATTCGTGTGAAACCAAAGGCTAATTTAGATGTCAATCGTTATGTACTATTGATTGGAGAGTAGTGTGAAAGTAATACGTAAGTACCATTTTTTCCCTTTATTCTTGTTTATATCTTTATTTGTTGATGGGCAAATCTCTTTTATTATGTCTCGTTTCAGTCCAAGCTCCTTTGAACCTACTTCATTTTTATTTCTATATGGTTTTATGTTACTGAGCCTCTATTTCTCGGAGATGGCTAGTATTTGGTTGGGAATCCTCTTTGGTTTTTGTTTTGATGTGTATTTTTTACGCACTATAGGAATTGCTTTCCTAGTCTTCCCTTTATTACAGGTGATTTTTTATCGGTGTAATCAGATTATTTTGGTCAATCGATTGACTCGTTTTTTTACATTTTTATTAACGATTCTAATATTTCAGATTTCAACCAATCTTCTTCTGATTATTTTTATTAGTATAAAATTCAACTGGATTACTCTCATTATCCATCAAATTGCGCCTAGTTTAATTTTGAATGTGCTTCTAATGATCGTATTACAGCCTTTACTTGAAAAGATTTATTTATAAACTCGAAATAAAAATGTAACAATAGCGTAATATAAATTTTCAAAAAATTTGTTATACTAGTTAGTGTCTTATTAGAAAGGGAAAATTTATCTAATGAAGAAAAAATTATTTGCCACAATCTTATTGAGTACAGTTGCTTTATCACAAGGTGCTGTTGTAGCAGGTGTATCAGCTGACTCCACAGATGATAAGATTGCTGCTCAAGATAACAAAATCAATAGTATTAATCAACAACAACAAAGTGCACAAGCTCAGGTAGATCAAATCCAAGGTCAAGTATCTGAAATTAAACAACAACAAGAAAATCTTCAAGCTGAAAATGACCGTTTGAATGAAGAATCTGAACGATTGTCAGCTGAGATCGATGAGTTGTCAAAAAATATTGTTGCTCGTCAAGAATCACTTGCAAATCAAGCACGTAGTGCTCAAACAACTGGGACTGCAACAAGTTATATTAATGCGATTGTTAGCTCTGGATCTTTGACAGAAGCTATCTCACGTATTTCTGCTATGAATGAAATTGCAGATGCTAACAACAAAATGTTGCAAGAGCAAAAACGTGATAAAGAAGACATTGCACAAAAACAAAAAGAAAACAATGACGCTATCAATACTGTTATTGCAAACAAACAGCAATTAGAAGATGATGCGCAAGCTTTGTCAACAAAAGAAGCTGAGTTGAAAGTGGCACAATTGAATTTGGCAGCTGAAAAATCATCTGCTGAAAACGAAAAGAACGCTTTGTTGCAACAAAAAGCTGAAGCTGAAAAAGCTGCTGCAGCAGCGGCAGCAGCTGAAGCAGCTTACCGTGCAAAACAAAAGGAACAACAAGCAGCTGTGAAAGCTTCTGCAAATACTACCCTTCAAGCTCAAGTTCAGGCAGCAGCTCAAACACCTGCTGCAACACCAGCGGCAGCAGCTCAAACACCTGCAGCAGCAGCTCAACCT
>NZ_JAJNSA010000147.1:0-4073 GCF_027497875.1 Streptococcus sp. SM3
CAATCCCAAAAAGAACCGCCTTGATTAATTCGATCAGAAACATCTTTTTCTCCTAAACTTACATTTGCTCTATTATATCATAAATCTATGGACTGGACCAGGCCTTCTAAACTAGAAGGGAAAGAGCGACCAAGACCATTCTTAGTGCTACTTAGAAGGCACCAAAGCCTCCTCCGCCTCCTCCGCCAGAGAAACCTCCTCCACTACCAGAGGAAACTGTGAAATGACTAGCCGTCGATGCTGTCGATCCATAAGTAGACATGGCATGACTTGAGTGGGTCACATCATGATAGAACGGAGTATAAACGAAGGCGTTTAAGGCTTGATTTTCTAAATGAATATTCCGAAGCTTCATGACCTTTGTGACCTGATCAGCTACACCATACAAGGCCGCATAGACCAATAAGCGATTCCATAGGACCAGAGACTGCAACTCTGCATCATTGAGGTGGGCAATCTCTTTCAACATCCGACCAAAACTATCCCAGTAATAGCGTTGCTCAGCACCCGCAAGATTGACAACTCCATCTCGTAGGCAGGCTTTAAAGACACCATTGAAGCGCACTGGCATAAACCAAAGTATGAGGATCCCTATCAAACAAGGAACAGAGAACCAACCCATCCCAAAAATGGCAAAGATTTCTGCTCCAAGGGCGATAAACCAAGCAGCCCAACCAAAGAAGAGACTTCGTCTAGCTTGCGCTTCTTCTTTTGCCTCTAAAGGGCGATAGTAGCTTGGCAAATGGAGATCTTCCACTTTGCGATGAACATCTCGGGCCACTTGGTTGACAGCCGTATCAAAACGGCCCTGAGCCCAACTTCCTAGTGAACGAATGGCATCTTGATCTGCTTTTTTGGCATGTTTGTATACATCATCACTAAATTTATAATTCTCAAAGAGACGGTTAACAGGACAGGAAACCTGATCCCCAAAAGCCATATTCATAAAGGAGCGTTCAAAATCATCTACATGCCCATGAGACTTTCTCGTCAAAACGACTTCATTTCCTTGTTGCTCGTAGACAATTACTCCACGATCCATCAAATCTAGCAATGTAGCTTGAAGCATTTTTTCAAATGTAAACACCGGCGGAGTCGCCTTCTCTTTATTGGTAGGGGAGGCCTCGTCTAATTCAGCTGAATAAACAACCGAGCTCATGACAAGAGGTGCAATGTCCTGTGGAATTTCATAAAGACGAGTATCGGTCGGATAGGTCACACCAGGCCAAATCATTTTTTTGAACCGATTGCGACCCAAGAGAGAAAGAAGCCAGAGTGCAATAATGAAGGCTGGCAAGATCCAGTTCCAAAACATGCGTGTCCAGTATTTTTCCTGTTCAATTTTAGCTTGGTTCTTGTGAAATTCATCCAATTTGGTCAATCCTGTATTTCGACCAGAATCATACAAAGTAGTTAGGTCTGACTTCAACCAGTAACCATACAACTCCACAGCCTTTCCTTTGCCTAGGTTATAGAAGGTGGCAGAATAGATTCCATCTTCTTTCTTTACAGTCACATCCGGTCCCATAAATGCTGTATGGATATACAGTTCCGATTGGGCATTAGCTGGTGCAAACTTAGGGATGACACGAAACTGAACTTCATCCACCTTCTGATCGCCATCTGTGATCGGTTTCCAGTTCAACTCCAAGATATCCTTATGTGAATAGAGGAGATTTTTTAATTTCCATGTGACTTTAATTTTGACTGTATCTGTCGCTACACCACTGTTATAAATTTTCACTCGGTAGCCATCACCTAGATTCGTAATCTCGGGTTCTCTTTGAAGATCACGACCTTCCACCTCAACCTTTGGCGGTATCTCAATTGCAAAACCTTGTGGCATGTTGCCCGCCGTTCCTAGGCTAACATACTGCCCTCTATAAGAATCTTTGAAATAATAAACCAGTTCTTCCTCATAGGTGGCGTCGTCCCAGGTGTCCAAGGTCAAGGTTCCACCATAGTAAAGTACATCATAAGATGGACTAGATGCATGGACATTCTGACTGACAAAAAGGCAGGCCAGAAAGGCGAAAAAAACATACAAATACTTTTTCATTTGATCACGCTCCTTTGTATTATTATAGCATTTTTTAAATAAAAAGAGGACCATGTTTGAAATGCAGCCTATTTTACTGTACAATAGGAGAAGTTATAATAAGGAAGAGGAGAAAAAATGAAAAAAACATTATTCGCGCTCTTAACGGGGCTTTTCATTTGCCTGGGGATCACACAGGTTGCTCATGCAGATGACTATTTACGAATCGGAATGGAAGCGGCCTACGCTCCTTTCAACTGGACCCAAGAAGATGATGCAAATGGAGCTGTTAAAATTGACGGTACCAATCAATATGCCAATGGGTACGATGTCCAAATCGCCAAAAAAGTTGCTGAGGAGTTAGGTAAAAAACCTCTGATCGTAAAAACATCTTGGAACGGTTTAATTCCAGCCCTCACTTCTGGTAAAATCGATATGATTATCGCTGGGATGAGTCCAACCGCTGAACGTAAAAAAGAGGTCGCCTTCTCCAAGAGCTACTATACCAGTGAACCGGTCATGCTCGTTCGTAAAGATGGAAACTATGCAAATGCTACTACCTTAGATGACTTTAAGGATGCAAAGGTCACCTCTCAACAAGGGGTCTACCTCTATTCTCTCATTTCCCAACTCAAGGGTGCGAAACAAGAAACTGCAATGGGTGATTTTGCCCAGATGCGTCAAGCTTTAGAATCGGGTGTTATTGATGCCTATGTTTCTGAACGTCCCGAAGCCCTAACCGCCGAGTCCGCTAATTCTAAATTTAAGATGATTCAATTCAAAAAAGGATTTGAAGTTGGGGAAGAAGATGCGACTATCGCTATCGGGATGAAGAAGGGTGACACTAGAATTGACCAAGTCAATGCCGCACTAGCTAAGATTTCGTCTGAAGACCAAGTCAAACTCATGGATGATATGATTAAGAAGCAACCAGCTTCCAGTGATGCTAGTGATGATAAGCAGACATTCTTTAGTCAAATGATGAAGATTTTAAAGGATAATGGCCCACAGTTCTTACGGGGAACTGGAATGACCCTCTTAATCTCTATGACTGGAACTATCGCTGGGTTGATTATCGGTTTGTTAATCGGTGTCTTCCGGACAGCTCCGAAGGCTAAAAATAAATTCCTTGCTGGATGCCAAACTGCCTTTGGTTGGTTCCTCAATGTCTACATTGAAATCTTCCGTGGAACTCCGATGATCGTTCAATCCATGGTCATTTTCTATGGTTCCGCCCAAGCCTTCAACATTTCCTTGGATCGTACCTGGGCCGCCATCTTTATCGTATCAATCAATACCGGAGCTTACATGAGTGAGATTGTTCGTGGTGGGATCTTAGCAGTGGATCCAGGTCAGTTTGAAGCAGCGACTGCTCTAGGAATGACCCATGGACAAACCATGCGCAAGGTCGTCCTTCCACAGGTTGTTCGCAATATCTTGCCAGCAACAGGGAATGAATTTGTTATTAACATCAAGGATACATCTGTTTTGAATGTTATCTCTGTAGTTGAACTGTACTTTACAGGAAATACGGTCGCAACTCAAAACTACCAATACTTCCCAACCTTTACGATCATCGCTGTGATTTACTTCGTTCTTACCTTTACCATCACACGAATTCTTCGCTACATCGAACGTCGCTTAGATTCTGATACTTATACTACAGGTGCCAATCAAATGCAAGTCAATGAGGTGAAATAATGGCAGAAAAAATTCTTGAAATCCAACATTTAAAAAAATCTTATGGTCAAAATGAGGTTTTGAAAGATATTTCCCTTACGGTTGAAAAAGGAGAGGTGATCTCCATCATCGGGAGCTCTGGTAGCGGAAAATCAACCTTCCTTCGCTCCATCAATCTTCTAGAAACTCCTACAGCTGGAGAGATTCTCTATCGTGGACAAAATGTTCTTGATCCTGAGTATGATCTTACCCACTACCGCGAGAAATTAGGAATGGTTTTCCAAAGCTTTAATCTCTTCGAAAATTTAAACGTCTTGGAAAATACGATCGTTGCACAAACAACCGTCCTCAAGCG
>NZ_JAJNSA010000022.1:0-31178 GCF_027497875.1 Streptococcus sp. SM3
CCAATGCGGTTCGCCACGGTCATGCCAGTCAGATGAGCCTTCATTTTTTTGAGAATGAAGAAGATTACCTGATCGAGTTGCAGGACAATGGGGTTGGGTTTGAAACCTTGACCTATGGCTATGGGCTCAAGCAGATGATGGAGCGCATTTCCATCCTAGGAGGACAGCTTCAATTTGAAAGTCGCGATGGATTTTTCACGCGCGTCAGTTTACCGAAATATAAAGAAGGGAAATAGAGATGGTGATAAAAGTAATGGTGGCAGATGACCAGGCCTTGATTCGAGAATCTCTGAAAATTATTTTGTCAGCCCACCCCGATATCGAAGTGGTGGCCACAGTGGAAGATGGGAATCATGTCTTGTCGAGCATTCCACAGACACATCCTGACCTGATCTTAATGGATATTCGGATGCCAGGCATGGATGGGGTTTTGGCGACAAAAGAAGTCAAAGAGCACTATCCGGATATCAAAATTATTATTTTAACGACCTTTGATGATGATGAATTTATCTATAGTGCGCTCAAGTATGGTGCTTCAGGTTATCTTTTAAAGGGAGCCTCGACAGAGGAACTCTATGAAGCGATTAAGGTGGTGCATCAAGGCGGAGCCATGATCAACCCGAATATCGCTAGTAAAGTCTTTCAAATTTTCTCACAAATGGCCAAAACCAACTTCTCTATTGCTGTAGATGAGGACAATGTCAAGGATTTGAGCACGACGGAATGGCGCATTATTCAAGAAGTCGGCTATGGGGAGTCCAATAAAGAAATTGCGGCCAAACTTTTCTTGTCAGAAGGAACCGTGCGCAATTACTTATCAACGATTTTGGCGAAATTAAACCTACGAGATCGAACGCAATTAGCGATCTGGTCAGTCCAAACAGGAGTGACGAGACGTGATTTTTCTAAAGGAAATACAGAATGAAATTGAAGCGAAAGCATCTTTGTTGGGGGATCGGTCTCCTTGTTGTGCTCTGTGCGAGCGCGGGTTTCTATTGGTGGAAACAGCAACCGACCGTCCTCCATATCGGCGTTTATGCAGGTTCTAGCTGGGATGTGCCGACCAGTCAACGTTCCCATGCCTTGGATCGTGCGATTCAAAAATTTGAAAAATCCCATCCTCATGTCCGTGTAGAGTATGAAAACGGGATTCCGCAGTCGGATTATTCAGACTGGCTCTCTGAAAAGATTGTCTCAGGAAAGACGCCGGATGTGTTTATGGTCTCTGAGCAAGATCTTTCTTTATTAGCAGCGCGAGGCGTATTAGAAAAGTTAAACGGCTATATGGATCGAAAAGATCAAGCAACATTTTATCCCGTTGCCTTTGAATCGGGTGTCTATCAGGGGCAAACCTATGCCTTACCTTATGAAAGCAATCCGATTTTGATGTGTGTCAATAAAGATCTCTTGGATAAAGAAGGCATCGCGGTTCCCAAAGAAGGTTGGACCCTTGAAGAGTTCTATACGATTTGCAAGAAACTAACCAAAGATACCAATGGGGATGGGCAATTGGACCAATTTGGGAGTACAGAATACACCTGGAAAGAAGCCTTGGCGGCAAATGGAGGTCATCTCTTCCAAGGAGGCATGCTCAAGCTGACAGCTCCAGAAGTCAAAGAATCTTTGACTTTTCTGCAAAAATTGGAAGATCTAAATAAAAATTACAAGGTGAGCTCTAAAGATTTTGACCAGGGGAAAGTCGCCTTCTATCCCATGACCTTGGCCCAATATCGGACCTATAAACCTTATCCCTACCACGTTTCAAAATATTCAAACTTCACCTGGACCTGTATCCCGATGCCTGCTAAGTCAAAAACGACCAAGGCAACCTTAGTCACGACGACTTCTTTTGCTATGTCAGCTCGGAGTTCTCATTCCAAGTTGGCTTGGGAATTGATGCAACTCTTAACAGAGGATCCCGAAATTCAACAAACCCTCTTTGCCCAATCCCAGGGGATCTCTGTCATGCCACAGGTAGTCAAGAGTCGCTCTAGTAAAGACCTTTTGCAGGTAGATGATTTTGGGACGGATTCCTTGACCAATCAGACCTTGAACCGCATCATGGAACAAGCTGTTGAAAGTAGTCCTAAAAATGTCTCAAAAGAGGTGTTAGAAAAGTTAGATTACTTGATTGGCAATGCCTTGCGCGATCAAGATGTTGAGAACCGCTTGCCTCAAATTCAGAGGGAGATTGAAAGTAGTCTACAGGTAGGAGTTTAGAGTAAAATAAGATGGCATTTTGTCAAGTGACAGATGTCATTTTTTTATTGCTAAATGTCATATTGGGAATGTGACATTTGACAATATAAAAACGCTTTCAAATAGTCTACAATAGAGTCAAATAAAGGAGGCGTAGAAAAATGAAATACCTCGTTTTGGTCAGTCATGGCGGACTGGCAGAAGGTCTAAAAACATCACTAGCCATGTTTGCTGGTGACAAGTTGGATCAGGTCATCGCAGTTGGACTCAAAGAAGGAAAATCAGTTGATGACTTCGCAGTTGATTTCAGAGAGAGCATTTCAGGATTGACAGCTGATGATTCTGTTTTGGTCTTGGCAGATATCGTAGGTGGTAGTCCATTAACCACTGCAGCCACGGTTCTAGAAGAAGCTGGAAAGCTCGATGGAGCCTTGATCCTTGGTGGGATGAACCTCACCATGGCCTTGACAGCAGTTGTGATGAAAGATGTGCTCGATGGAGACGATTTGTCAGCCACCATCTTATCAGAAGCACGATCTGCACTACAGCCTTTTGAAGTTTCAGCCACTAGTGCTGAAGAAGATGATGACGATATTTAATAGGGAGGTACCTTATGGTAGTAACATTTGTACGGATTGATGACCGCATGATTCACGGTCAAACAGTCACACGCTGGGCAAAGGAAAAACCATGTGATGGTTTGATTGCCGTAAATGATGCAGCAGCATCAAACAAGGTTTTGATCCAAGCTTACAAAGGCGCATCAGACAAGAAAACCTTTGTATGGACAAAGGAAGCCTTTAAAGAAAAATCAGCAAAAGTAACAGAATCAGATAGTCGTTACTTCTTGATCACCAAAAATCCAATCGATATGAAGGAAATTTTGGTCGACCAAGGGTTTGTCCCAGGTGATGTCAAAGAAATCATTGTTGGCCCTGCAAATGATCGTCCTGGAGCTGTGAAATTGGGAAATAACCAATCCATCACTCAGGAAGAAGCAGAAGCCTTCCAAGCCATTCAAGCAGCAGGCTACAAGGTGAAATTCCAATTGTTGCCAGATGTTTCCATCGGTTATTGGGATGATTTCAAATCAAAATTTGGTTTTTAAAACTAACAGTCCTATCTGTTAGGTAAATAAATTTACAAACAAAAGGAGCGTTTGTTATGACAATTTCATGGATTCAAGCAATCTTGCTTGGTATTTTCGCCAGCTTGTCTTCAATGCCTGGTATGGGGGGTTCCAGTATCGGGAACTATACACTCGGTCGTCCTTTGATCGGTGGGTTGATTTCAGGTTTAATTCTTGGAGATGTGACAACCGGTATTATGGTCGGGGTTGCCCTTCAAGTCGTTTATATCGCCTTGGTAACACCTGGTGGTACCGTATCTGCCGATGTGCGTGCCATCTCTTACATCGGTGTTCCTCTTGCTATCTTGTTTGTGCATGCCAATAACATCACAGATGAAGCAGGAATCGCCGCAGCTGCAGCTCCAATCGGTGCAGCCGTTGGGACAATCGGTACAGTTCTTTTCTACGGTACCGCTACTATGAACTTGGTATGGCAACACATTGGTTGGAAAGCCGTTGAAGAAGGAAACTTCAAAAAACTCTACGCAGTTGACTGGGTTTACCCTTGGATCTCTCATTTCCTCTTCTCTTTCCTTCCAACAATGATTATCACCAAATACGGTGAAAACATGGTTGATTTGATGAAACAATACCTTCCTATGGATGGTTACTGGATGAAAGCCCTCTTTACAGTCGGTGCTCTTCTCCCATGTGTCGGTATTGCCATCTTGTTGAAACAAATTGTTACAGAAGCAACTGACTTCATTCCATTCTTTGTTGGATTTACCTTGGCGAAATCTCTCGGATTGAACTTGGTATCCAGTGCCGTTGTTTCATTAATCTTTGCAGTAATCTACTATGAACTTGAAGTGATCAAATCGATGAAAGCTGCTCCAGCCGGAGTGGTGGACCAAGACGATGATGAGGAGGATATTTAAAATGGCTGATAGAAAGAAAATTTCAAAGAAAACATTAGCAAAAGCATTCCATCATTGGTATTATGGTCATTTGACTTGTTTCTCTCAAGAACATATGCAAACCTTCGGGTACTTGACTTCTATGCTTCCAATCGTAGAAGAAATGTATGACACAAAAGAAGAACAAAAGGATGCTATGCAAACCTATACGGCCTTCTTCAACACTGAACCACAACTTGGATCTCTTGTTGTAGGGATCACAGCTGGTTTGGAAGAAGCGCGTGCAAACGGAGATGCAGTGGATGGCGAAACCATCAACGGTATGCGTGCCGGTTTGATGGGACCAATCGCTGGTATTGGTGACTCATTGGTCGTTGGTACCTTGATTCCAGTTCTCTTGGGGATTGCCCTTGGCCTTTCTAAAGGTGGTAACGTCGCTGGTGCCCTCTTCTACATCGTCGTATGGAACCTCTTAGTCTACTTTGGTATGCGCTTTGCCTTCTTCAAAGGTTACCAATTAGGGGATAAAGCCGTTGAATTCCTTGTAGGACCAAAAGGACAAGCTCTTCGTAAAGCGATCAGCGTTGTCGGTGGTATGGTTATCGGTGCCGTAGCAGCTACTTGGGTATCTGTTACAACAGCCCTTCAATTCAAGAACGCTGAAGGAAAAGTCTTCTTGAACATCCAAGAAAAGATCGATGGTGTTTATCCAGGTCTCTTGACAGCAGCCTTCATCACTCTTTGCTGGTGGTTGATGTCTAAGAAAAAAATTTCACCAAACAAAGTCATGTTACTTCTCGTTGTAGTGGCTTTGATCGGTGTTGCCCTTGGTATCTTCGACCCACATCTTAAATACTAAGGAAAAGAAAAAACGAATTTGCTAGTAGGAGTTTTTGAGAATGAAGTGAATTGACCTCCTTTATTTGCACTTCATTCTCAATTTTTATCAGGAGGAATCCCATGGTTACAAAACAAGAACTTGTCAATGGATATGAAACAGAAATCAAGTACCAACGTCACATGCTTGAAAACCTTGGTCGTTGGTTCAGCTTACTCTTTATCATTGCCAGTATTGGTGTGGTATTGATCTATCTCTTTCACAAAAGTTTCCTCCCACTCTTGATCCTCGGGATTTTACTAGCCTTGGTTGGAATTTTAGGCATGATTGTTTTTGGATATGGCATCTACCGCGGGCGGATCAATCTTCAAAAAGTGATCGATGATTTCAATCAAAAATTGACAATTTTAAATTGATATTTTAGAAACATCTCATTTATTTTTGAGGTGTTTTTTTCTTGACTATTTCTGACCAAGTGATACAATAGAAACATAAGTTAGCACTTACGTATAGAGAGTGCTAAAAACACGTATGGAGGAATGAACATGTTAAAACCATTAGGAGACCGTGTGGTCTTAAAAGTAGAAGAAAAAGAACAGACTGTTGGAGGTTTTGTCCTCGCAGGTGCGAGCAAGGCTGATACAAAAACAGCTGAAGTAGTGGCCGTTGGTGAAGGTGTGCGTACCCTAAGTGGCGAACTCATTGCTCCAGCTGTAAAAGCAGGAGACCACGTTTTGGTTGAAAGCCATGCAGGAATTGAAGTGAAAGATGGGGAAGAAACCTACACCATCGTTGGAACATCAAACATTCTTGCAATTGTAGAGTAAGAGAAGAAAGAGGTAAGAGAAATGGCAAAAGATATTAAATTTTCATCTGATGCACGTTCTGCAATGGTCCGTGGTGTCGATGTCTTAGCAGATACAGTGAAAGTTACGTTGGGCCCTAAAGGACGCAATGTTGTTCTTGAAAAATCATTTGGTTCACCCTTGATCACAAATGATGGGGTAACTATCGCAAAAGAAATCGAATTGGAAGATCATTTTGAAAATATGGGTGCCAAATTGGTGTCAGAAGTGGCTTCTAAGACTAATGATATCGCAGGTGACGGTACAACAACCGCAACTGTTTTGACTCAAGCCATCGTCCGTGAAGGAATCAAAAACGTCACTGCAGGAGCTAACCCAATTGGCATCCGCCGTGGGATTGAGACCGCTGTTGCAACAGCAGTAGAAGCTTTAAAAAACAATGCGATCCCAGTATCGAGCAAGGAAGCGATTGCTCAAGTAGCTGCTGTGTCTTCTCGTTCTGAAAAAGTCGGTGAGTACATCTCTGAAGCCATGGAAAAAGTTGGCAAAGATGGGGTTATCACGATTGAAGAGTCACGTGGAATGGAGACAGAACTGGAAGTCGTTGAAGGCATGCAATTTGACCGTGGTTACCTCTCACAATACATGGTCACTGATAATGAAAAAATGGTGGCAGACCTTGAAAATCCATACATTTTGATCACTGACAAGAAGATTTCAAATATCCAAGAAATCTTGCCATTGTTGGAAAGCATTCTTCAAAGCAACCGTCCACTCTTGATCATCGCAGATGATGTCGATGGCGAAGCTCTTCCAACACTTGTCTTGAACAAGATCCGCGGTACCTTTAATGTCGTAGCTGTCAAGGCACCAGGATTTGGAGATCGTCGCAAAGCCATGCTAGAAGACATTGCCATCTTGACAGGTGGTACAGTCATTACAGACGATCTTGGTTTGGAATTGAAAGATGCAACCATTGAAGCGCTTGGTCAAGCAGCTAAAGTGTCAGTCGATAAAGACAGTACCGTCATTGTCGAAGGTTCTGGTAACCCAGAAGCGATCGCTAACCGTGTGGCGGTTATCAAGTCACAAATTGAAACCACAACCTCTGAATTTGACCGTGAAAAATTACAAGAACGTTTGGCTAAATTGTCTGGTGGCGTTGCCGTAATCAAGGTCGGTGCTGCAACAGAAACAGAATTGAAAGAAATGAAACTCCGTATCGAAGATGCTCTTAATGCGACTCGTGCAGCCGTTGAAGAAGGGATCGTTGCCGGAGGTGGTACAGCTCTTGTCAATGTCATCTCTGCAGTCGCAGCCCTTGAGTTGGAAGGGGATGAAGCAACAGGACGCAATATCGTTCTTCGTGCTTTGGAAGAGCCAGTGCGCCAAATTGCCCACAATGCCGGTTACGAAGGATCTATTGTGATTGATCGCTTGAAAAATGCCGAAGTCGGAACAGGTTTCAATGCTGCAACAGGTGAATGGGTGAATATGATTGATGCAGGAATCATCGACCCAGTTAAAGTGAGCCGTTCAGCCCTTCAAAACGCCGCTTCCGTAGCGAGTCTGATCTTGACGACCGAAGCAGTCGTAGCCAACAAACCAGAACCAGCAGCCCCAGCAGGACCAGGAATGGATCCAAGCATGATGGGCGGGATGATGTAACCTGATACCAATGATTGGTGCTAAAGCACCGAATCATTGGACGGTAGCCGCTATGTTGCGGCCTACCTAATCATCTTACTAGCTCAAAGGGAGGAAAATATCGTTCCTCCCTTTTCACGTCGTAACCCCTTGGTTAATTTATCAGGTGCATTTATTGTTATGGCAAGCACCATGGTGCCTTGCCGAAGTGTCTTACTAGCTCAAAGGGAGGAAAGTATCGTTCCTCCCTTTTTCGCGTCGTAACCGCTACAAATGATTGAGGCTATGACTCTCATCATTTGACGCCAGCCGCTATTGTGCGGTCTGGCTAATCGTCTTACTAGCTCAAAGAGAGTGGGACATAAATCGGTAATTCGTTAGAATTCGATTTCGTCGTCCCACCTCCGCACAGTTGAGTAGGGCTGTAAAAACTGATAAAATCAGCGTAGTAGAGCCCACTCAACCACTGTGTCTTGCTCGACAATCCAAAAATAATTGAGGGGCTAGGACTTTTGTCCCAGCCTCTTTTTATCGTGCTTTGGGATTTTCATTTGTTATGGAATAATATTTTTATTTTAAATTTTGTAACAGAAATGATAAATACTAGTTAAAGAGGACTTGCGTAGATGCTTGGGAATCAAGCGTTTGTTGTGTTTTCAGGCGGAGGAATATTTGCCAACAAATTGCAATACAAATTAACTGATTTTGTAATAATTCTAGTGTATACTAGTAAGAGTAGATCACAGGTCTACATTGTTGCAAGGGGAGAACTTCCCACATACATGTCTATTGACAATAAAACTTGATCGTAATATCGCTGTTAGTAAAATGAGAGTTTGAACATAGTGTAGATTTTATCGACCTTTTTCATATTAAAAAATATTTTTCAAATTCCCCTTGCGCAAGCTCTTCCGGATTCCTCCGGGAGAGTTTTTTCTTGTTAAGGAGAAAAAGATAGAATGCCTTTTGAGTCTACTTTGAAAGAGTGGCTCAGCAGCTATTATTTATGGTAAAATAGAACATATTCGTCGAGGGGAAGGAGTGAAGACTTTGTTGAAGATTTTTGTGTTAGAAGATGAGTGGATCCAGCAATCACGAATTGAATCGGTCTTGCAGGAACTTATCGCTCAGAAGTCCTTGCAATGCAAAGCGCCAGAAGTGTTTGGGAAATCAAGCCAGTTGCTAGATGCTATCACAGAGAGAGGCGCTCATCACCTATTCTTTTTAGATATCGAGATTAAAGGTGAGGAGAAAAAAGGTCTGGAGATTGCAAAAGAGATTCGTAAGAAAGACCCCCATGCGACCATTGTCTTTGTCACCACTCACTCTGAATTCATGCCCATTACCTTTCAGTACAAAGTAGCCGCCTTGGATTTTATCGATAAAACGCTGGGTGAGGAAGAGTTCAGAGAGAGAATCAGCTCAGCCATCGATTATACCTTGGAGCAAGCTGGGACCACGATTGCACAAGATGCTTTTACATTTGAGAGTGCGATGGCGCGTGTACAAGTTCCCTTTAATAAGATTTTGTATGTTGAAACGTCTCCAACTATTCACAAGGTCATTTTACACACCCAGGATGAGCGCTTGGAATTTTACGCTAGTATTGCCGATATCGAAAAAGCAGATCCCCGCTTGTATCGGTGCCACCGCTCCTTTGTGGTGAATCCACAAAATATTACGAAGATTGATAAGGAAGCCAAGAAAGCTTTTTTTGAAAATGGGGACAATTGCTTGATCTCACGGACCAAGTATAGAGGCTTACTGGAAGCTTTGAAAAAATAGAAGGGAGAAGGAATTGCTGTTAGATATTCTAATGTCTTACCTAAAGTTCTTCGTCAGCATGCTGATCTATCGTCATATCAGTAGACAAGAGTTCGCTTGGCGCTGGCTCTTTTTGTGCCCTTTCTTCTTTGCAGTCGTCTTTACCCTTGTGCCACCGGTAGGCTTTTTTGGCTATTTCTTAGTATTTATTGCCTATAGTTTCTATCGAAATCGTAACATACGACACCTCTTGAACATTTTTTATGGGCTCTACCCGGTTGTCGTGGAGAGTCTCATTGGGCGTCTCTTAGCCTTTTATGTCTTTCCGATGCTAGGGATTGTACTTGTTCGTGAGGCATCTGTCAGCTGGTATGATGCTCTACTTGAATTGCTGGTCTTTCCTGTTTATATAGGAATCACTAAATTGTTAAAACTAGATTTTACAGATCTAAAAGTAGGCTTTCAACGGCAGTATTTTAATCGTTTCTTACTCCCAATGGTTCTTTCCATGTTTGTGTATTTGCTCAGTGTTGTAGGTCTGGTGGTTTTTGAGGATATTATTCCGCATGCAGATGCTTTGCGGAAACAGTTAAATAGTATTTATTTGATTTTGTTTTTTGTGATGCTCTTGTATTTCAATGCAGTGTCCAAAGAACGATTGAAACAAGAGATTCTGGAACAAAAAGATAGGCAACTGCAGGAGTTAGCCACCTATAGCCAACACGTCGAAATGCTCTACGGGGAGATTCGTGCCTTTCGTCATGATTACCTGAATATTTTAACCAGTCTCAAATTAAGTATTGAGCACGAAGACCTCAATGCGATCAGGGAAGTCTATGAGAATGTTCTTCGAGAGAGTGGCCAGCAATTTTACAATAGTAAGTTTGATATTGCCAAACTCAGTCACATCGAAAATCCAGCTGTAAAAAGTGTTCTGTCCGCAAAATTATTGGAGGCTCAAAACAAAGGGATTGGGATCTCTGTCGAGATCGATGAACCTGTTCGAGATTTATTCATCGAGGTTTTAGATTTCATCACTTTCTTATCCATCCTTTGTGACAATGCTATCGAAGCGAGTCTCGAATCAGAGGACCCCCAGCTGACCCTTGCCATGCTTCAGGAGACGAACTCCCTCATCTTAATAGTTGAAAATAGTACAAAAGCTGAAAAAATAGATCTGGCGAGAATTTTTGAAAAGGACTACTCCAGTAAAGGAGAGGGCCGCGGTCTTGGCTTGTACAAGATCCAACAATTACTGGAAAAATATCCCAAAACGACAGTGTCTACCAAGAGTTCAAACTACCGATTTACCCAGAGCCTGACCTTTTGGAAGGAATAATAGAAGAGAGAGTGGGACAGAAATCGGTAATTCGTTAGAATTCGATTTCGTCGTCCCACCTCTGCACAGTTGAGTAGGGCTGTAAAAGCTGATGAAATCAGTGTAGTAGAGCCCACTCAACCACTGCGTCTTGCTCGACAATCCAAAAATAATTGAGAGGCTAGGACTTTTGTCCCAGCCTCTTTTTTGACCATTCGCGACGATTTTCTGACCGATTCTGACAGAGAGCCACAAAGCCTGTCCCTTTGAAGTATACTGTACACAAGATCAATAAGAAAAGAGGGATCCTATGTTTCAGGTAGCATCTATTACAAAATCATTTAAGGAGAAAGCTGTATTAAAGGGAGTGTCTTTTTCGATAGAAGAAGGAGACAAAATTGCCTTGCTGGGAAATAATGGGGCAGGTAAAAGCACCCTGTTCAATATTATCGCTGGACAGCTCCAGGCCGATTCGGGGACGATAAAGACTTCGCTTGATTTTCAAAGAGAAATTGGGATGATGCCTCAGGGGGATCTGCTCATCGAGGATCTAACCGTCGCTGAATTCGTCGAATTAAAAAGCCGGATGAATCAGCTGAAGCAGGCTGATATCAATGGACTCTTAGAGATGGTCGAATTGAGAGAATCAAGAGAGCAGATGGTGGGCAGTCTTTCCGGTGGTCAAAAGAGACGCTTGTCCTTGTTGTTAACCATTTTGAATCATCCAAGGTTGATTTTTTTAGATGAGCCAACGACTGGTATGGACTTGGAAGCAGTAGATAATTTTTGGAAATTGCTGGAGCAGCAAGAATTTACATCTGTTGTGGTGACCCATGATTTCAACCAAATTGATGCCTTTTTTACAAAAGTCCTGATTTTAAAAGATGGTCGAATTGCTGCCACAAAGGCTGTTGAGGATATTCACCAGGCTGGTCAAACCATTGAGCAGTATTTCCGAGAAGAGATGAATAAAGGAGGGGAACAAGCATGAGAAAGATTCAATTAAAACAAGTTTTACGAAATAAGCGCTTTGTATTATTCACCATTATTTTACCCATAGGCTGGTATATCTTCTTTTATCAGCTTCAAAAAGGAGTTTCGCCAAGTATTTTATTAGGCATTGCCGTCTTTATCGGCGTCATTGGCAATAGCCTTGCAACTTTTAGTAAGCGTATCGCCTCAGATATCGGCTTTTATTCTTTTGAATCCCACTTTACAAGCTATAGTGTCAAGCACTATTTATGGGATCAATCGATTGTACAACTGATTCTGAACAGCTTGATCTTTTTAGCGGTGCTAGTTGTTGCTGTCCTAGGTTTTCACTTTCCAGTGACGACTAGCCTGTTGGTACAATTTTTCCTCTTATCCTTGATGGGGATCTACTTTAGTGTGATTGGCTTTGTACTTGGGGTGAGGGTAGATGCCAAGACGATTGATACCATTGGCTTTCCTGTTATTATTTTAGCCGCCATGACCATTATTCCCTTTGATACGCTTGGCGCAAGTGGAGGATTTATGGACTTGGTTGGCAAGCTACAACGGGCTTTCCCAGGCTATTATTATACAAAGCTGATCCAAGATTTGACCGAGAAACAAACGATCGATGCCACCCAATTAGCGCTCTTTGTTGCCGTATTTGCATTGAATTTGTTATTTTTCTATCTGCTCGTACCCAAAGGGAAAATGGGGAACTAGGAGTAGTTAAAAAAGCCTTGAATTTTCAAGGCTTTTTCTTTTCTATAAAACGGTTATTCGGTATTCGTTCGTCAAATACTTGGAAAGATCTTGCTATTCTAAAATTCTAATGGAGGGCTTTTTTATTACATGCTAATAGAAAAAATCAATGCCGTAGTTTTCTTTTAGATAGGTCGCTAACTCGGCTTTTTCTTCCTCTCTAAATCGACAGAGGCTAAGGGCGAGACGCAATTTCAAGGTGCTTGTATTGATGATGATGTTTGATTTAGAAATATTTTCTAACTGGGTGACTTCTCTGAGGTTAAAATCTAAATAGCAAGCCTTGCTGTTGACATGATCAGGGTCGCTAACATCCACTTCGACATAAGATGCTCGCAACAATTCTTCTTTTGGAATGAAGATTTCTTTTGAGAAGAAAAGCCCAGGGTAGACATAAATACCTTCAAAGGTGAATTCAAAGGAGACTCTGTGGCTAGTTAGTCTTTTGATGCCTGCAATTGTTGCGTAGATAGCAGCGAAAAAGAGAATGGTTGAAATCACAGTGGGAAGATTTAGTCGAGAAAAGTCGATCAATCCATGAGCGGGAGAAAAGAAAAATTGAAAGGATACACCCGCCGCAAAGATTAGATAACCGACACCAACAAATTTTGAATAATAGATTTTCATTTTGGACTCCTTACATTTTAAATGCTATGAAAACTCGGAATTTCAAGTACCCTTATCATAGCGGATTCGGTGAAGAGCTGTCAAATGTTTGGTAGGGTTCAAAGCTGGTTTTTATTTTAAATGGAATAACAATGGTGCAGAATGATTTAACTTCGTACGCTAAATTATAGTATCTAAAAAAGTGAGCTAAATACTCTTAAGACAAGCAAAAAAGCCTTGGTTATCAAGGCTTTTACTGTTGAAGTTTGATGCCCCCTACAGGGCTCGAACCTGTGACCCATAGATTAAGAGTCTACTGCTCTACCAACTGAGCTAAGGAGGCAAATATAAAAAGCTGTATTGGTGCCGAAACTTCACGATTTGTATTGAACCCGCGCAATTAAGCAGGTGGGCAACTCGCTCTGACTTAGCTGCTTCCGCGTGAAACGGCCTGCATACTGCCAGAAGTCTTTTGTTTCCCTAATAATACAAAAAATAGTCGGTCAACACTTAAGTGTGAGTTCGTACACCACAGCGTTTCTATATGTATATGATACCACATTTTGGAAATATTTCAAGAAAAAATCTCATTTTTTTGAAACCGATGTCACTTTTTCTTAAATTGATCAATCTTCTCCTTGGTGGCTCCGAGAGCACGCTCGTACTTGCCATTTTCATTGGGAATAAAGTAGGAAGCGTGTTTGAGCTTTTCTGGCAGGTAGTCTTGCTTGACCCAGTTGCCAGGGTAGTTGTGGGGATATTTATAGTTTTGCGCATTTCCCAGTTCCTTGCTTCCGGAATAATGACCATCGCGGAGGTGGCGAGGAATGGGAAGGTTGCCAGAACTTCTAAGATCAGCTAGCGCCTTGTCCATGGCAACGTAGGCTGAGTTGGACTTAGGCGAAAGGGCTAGATCGATGACGATGTTGGCGATGAGAATGCGGGCCTCAGGAAAGCCGATGCGCTCCGCTGCCTGAAGGGCTGTTACGGTATGGATCTGCGCATCTGGATTGGCCAGGCCGATATCCTCATAGGCGATGACGGTCAAGCGACGAGCTAGGCTGGGTAGATCTCCAGCTTCGATCAAACGAGCGGCGTAGTGAAGACTGGCATCGACATCCGAACCACGGATAGACTTTTGCAGGGCAGAGAGCACATCGTAGTGGCCGTCTCCATCTTTATCCATGGTGATGTAACTGCGCTGGAGGCTGTTTTCCATGATCTCTAGCGTAATATGACGGATGCCTTCCGCATTTTCAGAGGTCGACAGCACAGCCAGATCGAGAGAATTAAAGGCGGAACGAAGATCTCCATTGGTCGAGGTAGCGATGAAATCCAAAGCGTCCTCATCGAGCACGACTGGAAAATCAAAGCCACGCTCGGGATCATCTAGCGCCGTTTTTAGAGCTTGCTTGACCTCCTCCGTCGTCAACGGTTCCAGCTCAAAGATTTGTACGCGGCTACGAATAGCGGGTGTGACAGAGAAAAAGGGATTTTCAGTCGTTGCACCGATCATGATGACTAGACCGCTTTCGAGCAAAGGCAGGAGAAAATCTTGCTTGGTTTTATCAAGGCGATGGATTTCGTCCAAAAGCAGGACCAAACCACCAGAAAATTTGGCCTCCTCTGCGATTTCTTGGAGGCGTTTTTTACTGTCAACCGTTGCATTAAAGGTCCGAAAGGCATACTTGGTCGTTCCTGCGATCGCAGAAGCAATACTGGTCTTTCCGATGCCCGGAGGTCCATAGAGAATCATAGAGGACAGACGGTTGGCTTCGACCATGCGACGAATGATTTTGCCTTCTCCAACCAGGTGCTGTTGACCGATGACTTGATCGATCGTCCGTGGTCGCATACGGAGTGCGAGATTGTCAGGCATTTCCTTCTCCTTTCTAGCTTTGTCTCCTTTCAAAGAGGCAGTTTTTATGGTAAGATTGTAGTAACTATTGTAACATATTCCGCTCTAAGAGTGGGAAATTAGAAAGAGGACGCTATGTCTAAATACGGATTTTTGGATGTTTTAGAAGAGGAGATGGACAAGGTTTTTCCCTTTGATTTTGAGATCAATTGGGATAAGAAAAACCACGCGGTAGAAGTGGCTTTTCTCTTGGAAGCGCAGAATACGGGAGGGGTTGCACTGGTTGATGAAGATGGCGAAGAGTCTGATGAGGATATTTTCTTTGAAGAAGCCGTGCTCTTCTACAATCCTGCCAAGTCTTATGTGGAAGAAGATGCCTATTTAACAGCGATTCCTTATGAGCCTAAAAAAGGCTTGTCTCGTGAATTTCTAGCTTATTTTGCGACTTTCCTCCGAGATACAGCTGAGCTGGCCTTGGATGAGCTCATGGATTTCTTAGCAGACGAAGAAGCAGAGAGCTTTGAGATCGTCTGGAACCAAGAAGTTTTTGAAGAAGGAAAAGTTGGCCTAGAAGAAAGCACCTTTTATCCCTATCCAAGATATTAGGAGAGAAAGCTCATGCTTGAGGATTGCTTAGAAGCACGGTTCGAATTTACGGGTTGTAAAATTGCCTTGATTTGTGAGGGGCAAATTTTGACCATCTTGCGTGATGATAAAGAGACTATTCCCTGGCCTAATCTGTGGGAGTTACCGGGCGGTGGCCGTGAAGAGGATGAGACCCCCTTTGAGTGCGTAGCGCGTGAAGTTTATGAAGAATTAAATATCCAACTGTCGAAAGATGACGTAATCTGGTCTCGGGTCTACCCCAGTATGCTAGATGAGAACAAGAAATCTGTCTTTTTAGTTGGGAAGTTGACGCAGGAACAGTTCGAAAGTATCATCTTTGGAGACGAGGGCCAGAGCTATAAATTAGTCAGCATTGAAGAGTTTTTGACATCAGATCGGGTTGTACCTCAACTACAGGGAAGATTGAGGGATTATTTGGAGGAGAGTTTATGATAAGACTTGAGAGAGCAGGGACGGAAGATTTAGAAACCATTATTGCCATTCAAAGAGCTAGTTTTAAAGCAGTTTATGACAAATACCAAGATGAATATGATCCCTATCTAGAAGATCGCGAGCGAATTAAATGGAAACTAGTCGAGCGTCCCAATAGCTATTACTACTTTGTAAAAAAAGATGAAGAAAAGATAGGTTTTTTACGAATTCAGACCAATGAAGAGTTAACGAAAGCTTGGTTGGGAACGGCAGCGATTTTGCCTCCGTATCAAGGAAAGGGGTATGGTTCTGAGGGATTGGAATTGCTGGAAAAGAAATTTCCAACTATCACACAATGGGATTTGTGTACGGTGTTACAGGATGCAGGCATGGTCGCGTTCTACGAGAAGAATGGTTACCATCAAACCCATATCGAGCCTGAAAAAGAAGGCATGGATATGGTCTACATGAAAAAATTGATAGAGAAATAGAAAGGATGGTTCGGTTAAATTTCTAAACTGAACCCGCCCTAAACACTGTGCCAAAAAGATAAACTTCTCATAGACACAAGTGTCTTCAGAGAGTTTCCTATTTTGGCTTTGTGTTTTACGGGCTTGGTATCTTAATGATGGAAACATGGCAAGAGTTAAAAGTTACAGTGAAGCGTGAGGGAGAGGAGTTGGTTTCCAATCTCTTGATCGAGCTAGGCGCCCAGGGTGTTGCGATTGAAGACAGTATGGACTATGTGGGCAACGTCGATCGCTTCGGTGAGATTTTCCCAGAGGTCGAGCAACAAGAAGAAATCGTGGTGACCGCCTACTATCCGGATACGGTTGATGTAGCAGTGGTTGAGGCTGACTTGAAGGCTCGTCTGACAGAATTGACAGACTTTATGGATCTGGGAGAGGTCAAGATGGGAACGACTGCCTTGGCTGAGGAAGACTGGGCCGACAACTGGAAGAAATACTATGAACCTGCTCGCATCACTCATGACTTGACCATCGTACCTTCATGGACAGACTATGAGGCGACTGCGGGAGAAAAGATTATCAAGCTGGATCCTGGTATGGCCTTTGGAACTGGGACCCACCCAACAACCAAGATGAGCCTTTTTGCCTTGGAGCAGGTCCTTCGTGGTGACGAAACAGTGCTGGATGTGGGGACAGGTTCAGGCGTCCTTTCTATTGCTAGCTCACTTCTAGGTGCCAAGGAAATCTTCGCCTATGACTTGGATGATGTGGCAGTTCGCGTTGCTCAGGAGAATATTGAACTCAACCCTGGCATGGAAAATATCCATGTAGCCCCAGGTGATTTGCTCAAAGGTGTGGAGATTGAAGCAGATGTTATCGTGGCCAATATCTTGGCGGATATCCTTATCCATCTGACGGACGATGCTTATCGCTTGGTCAAGGACGAAGGCTACCTCATCATGAGTGGCATTATCAAGGACAAGTGGGACATGGTGCGTGAGTCGGCCGAATCGGCTGGATTTTTCCTTGAAACCCACATGATCCAAGGGGAATGGAATGCCTGTGTCTTCAAGAAGACCAAGGATATCTCCGGTGTGATTGGAGGCTAGCATGCAGCAGTATTTTGTAAAAGGCTTGGCTGTCTCGCCTGTCACCATCGAGGACAAGGAAACCAGCAAGCACATGTTTCAGGTCATGCGCTTGAAAGAAGATGACCAGGTGACCCTAGTCTTTGATGATGGGATCAAGCGTTTGGCGCGCGTGGTCAATGTAGAGGCTCGTCAGTTGGAGCTAATCGAGGAATTAGCAGACAATGTGGAGCTGCCAGTCCAAGTGACCATCGCATCAGGCTTTCCCAAGGGAGACAAGCTCGAGTTTATCACTCAAAAAGTGACGGAACTCGGTGCCAGCCAGATCTGGGCCTTCCCTGCTGACT
Source organism: Streptococcus sp. SM3 (assembly GCF_027497875.1). The sequence goes on from NZ_JAJNSA010000022.1 coordinate 17,700, forward strand.
GGTCCGTTGCCAAGTGGGACGGCAAGAAATTGGGCAAAAAGGTCGAGAAGCTAGAAAAAATCGCCCTTGGAGCAGCAGAACAAAGCAAGCGGAATCTTGTTCCAAGCATTACCCTTTTTGAGAAAAAGGCAGATTTTCTAGCCCAACTGGACCAGTTTGACTCTATCGTAGTGGCTTATGAAGAGTCAGCCAAAGAAGGAGAGGCAGCAGCTTTACTTCAGTCGCTGACCGGACTAGAAGCTGGAAGCAAACTGCTCTTTATCTTTGGACCAGAGGGTGGTCTCTCACCTGCTGAAATTGAAAGTTTTGAAGCTAAAGGAGCAGTCCTTGCAGGATTTGGTCCTCGCATCCTACGAGCAGAAACCGCTCCACTCTACGCTCTCAGCGCAGTGAGTGTTGTTACAGAATTAATGAACTAACGAAGTGAAGAAATCGCTTCGTTATTTTTTTACAAAAAACTTTTACGAATGATGAAAGCAAGGTGGATCCCAGAATGATCTTCGAGTAGTAACCGTATATTAAAGTAGCTTCATTGGTTCCCATCTGCTTCTAAAAGTGTTAAAATAGTATCCAAGAAACTGGAGAAAATGAATGCCGAAAGAAGAGAATTTAACAGGGGACCAAGTCGTTGCCCTTACAAAAAAATATTTATCACCTGAGGATGTTGCTTTTGTGCAAAAGGCTTTGGTCTATGCAGTTGATTGCCATAGTGGTCAATTCCGTCAGTCTGGTGAGCCTTATATCATTCACCCGATTCAAGTGGCAGGAATCCTTGCTAAGCTGAAACTGGATGCTGTGACGGTTGCCTGTGGTTTTTTGCATGATGTCGTGGAAGATACGGACGCGACCTTGGATGATCTTGAGCGTGAATTTGGTCATGATGTGCGCGTGATCGTCGATGGGGTGACCAAGCTCGGGAAGGTCAAGTACAAGTCCCACGAAGAGCAGTTGGCGGAAAACCACCGCAAGATGCTTATGGCCATGTCTCAAGATATCCGTGTGATTTTGGTTAAATTGGCTGACCGCTTGCATAATATGCGCACCTTGAAGCATTTGCGCAAGGATAAGCAAGAACGCATTTCGCGTGAGACCATGGAGATTTATGCGCCACTGGCTCACCGTCTCGGGATTTCTAGCGTCAAGTGGGAGCTTGAAGATTTGTCTTTCCGTTATTTGAATGAGACAGAATTCTACAAGATTTCTCACATGATGAAGGAAAAGCGTCGCGAGCGAGAAGAGTTGGTCGAAGAGGTTGTCCACAAGATTGAGACCTATGCAGGGGAACGCCATTTGCATGGAAAAATTTATGGCCGACCAAAGCATATCTACTCGATCTACCGCAAGATGCAGGATAAGAAGAAGCGCTTTGATGAAATCTATGACTTGATTGCCATCCGCTGTATCCTGGATACTCCAAGTGATGTCTATGCCATGCTGGGCTACATCCATGAGCTCTGGAAACCGATGCCGGGGCGTTTTAAGGACTATATTGCCAACCGGAAGGCCAATGGCTACCAGTCCATCCATACGACTGTCTACGGCCCTAAAGGACCGATTGAATTCCAGATCCGAACCAAGGAGATGCACGAGGTTGCCGAATACGGGGTTGCCGCTCACTGGGCTTACAAAAAAGGGATCAAGGGCCAAGTCAACAGCAAGGAATCTGCCATTGGGATGAACTGGATCAAGGAGATGATGGAGCTCCAAGACCAGTCAGGCGACGCCAAAGAATTTGTTGAAAATGTAAAAGAAGATATTCTAGCGGAAGAAATTTATGTCTTCACACCAGACGGAACCGTGCGCTCGCTTCCCAAAGATTCCGGACCGATCGATTTTGCTTATGAAATCCACACCAAAGTTGGGGAAAAAGCGATTGGTGCCAAGGTCAACGGCCGGATGGTGCCCCTCAATACCAAACTTCGGACGGGAGATCAGGTAGAGATTATCACCAATGCCAATTCCTTTGGTCCGAGTCGTGACTGGTTGACCCTTGTTAAAACTAGCAAGGCGCGCAACAAGATCCGTCAATTCTTTAAAAATCAAGACAAGGAATTGTCGATTAACCGTGGCCGTGACCTCTTGATGGCCCAATTCCACGAGCATGACTTGGTAGCCAATAAGTTCATGGATAAAAAGCACATGGACAAAGTGCTACAAAAATCAAGCTATAAGACAGAAGAAGCCTTGTTTGCGGCGATTGGTTTTGGAGAGATTGGGGCTATTACCATCTTTAACCGCTTGACGGAGGATGAACGCCGAGAAGAAGAGCGGGCCAAGGCACGCGCAGAAGCAGAAGAGCTGGTCAAAGGTGGCGAGGTCAAGGTTGAAAATAAAAAAGACACCTTGAAGGTCCGTCATGAAGGTGGCGTGGTTATCCAAGGAGCTTCTGGACTCTTGATTCGGATTGCTAAGTGCTGTAATCCAGTTCCAGGCGATGAAATTGTCGGTTACATTACCAAAGGGCGTGGTGTCGCGATTCACCGTCGAGACTGTATGAATCTTCGCGCTCAAGACAACTACGAACAACGCTTGATCGATGTAGAATGGGAAGATAACAATACGACTAAAGACTATATCGCCCATATCGATATTTACGGACTCAACCGTGCCGGACTTCTTAACGATGTACTCCAAGTCCTCTCCAATACAGCTAAGATGATCTCAACTGTCAATGCCCAACCAACCAAAGACATGAAATTTGCCAATATCCACATTTCCTTTGGGATTCCGAACCTATCGATGTTGACAACGGTTGTGGATAAGATTAAGAGTGTGCCGGAGGTGTACTCTGTTAAGCGTACCAACGGCTAGTCGGCTACTCAGTTATCTTTTATTGCTTCGTTAGCTCGCCTCGCCGTACTACAGTACTGTCTTCGTCTCGCTGCCTCGCACTAAAAGCAACTGAACAGCCTTTACTTTTCAGATAGTGTGCCTGCGTCTCACTGCCTTGTCTGATGTCGATTTTCTTTGAAGAAGCTAGGATATGTTCAGAACTCTTTTATTGCTTGGTTAGCTCGCCTTGCCGTACTACAGTACTGTCTTCGTCTCGCTGCCTTGTCTGAAGTTGATGTTCTTTGAAGGTTAGTAGTGAATGTCAAATAGATTTATAAAATAGGATAATAAAATGAAATTAGTAATTCAACGGGTCAAGAGTGCCTCGGTTTCCATTGATGGTCAAGTCTACAATGCGATCCAGCAAGGTTTGCTGCTCTTAGTGGGAGTGGGGCCTGAGGATGACCAGAAGGATTTAGACTATGCGGTCCGCAAGGTATCGCAGATGCGTATTTTCTCAGATGAGGAAGATAAGATGAATCTTTCAGTCAAAGATATCCAAGGAGAAATCTTGTCGATCTCTCAATTTACCCTCTTTGCGGAGACAAAAAAAGGCAACCGTCCTGCTTTTACAGGGGCTGCCAAGCCAGATATGGCCAGTCAGTTATATGATGCCTTTAATGATCAATTAGAAAAAGAAGTCCCTGTCAAACGAGGGATCTTTGGGGCCGATATGGCGATTGAATTGATCAATGATGGTCCAGTGACGATTTTGTTAGATACAAAAAATCCATAAGTAAGAAAACATGCAGTCGGTTTAGACTGCATGTTTTTCGATATAGAGTTGTTGGGCGATCACTTGGTTGATAGAAATTTCTTGTCCATGGATGATTAAGTGATAGAGGCCTGTGTAGTCATCATATCGTTGAAACGCGATAGTATTCCCAATCTGGAGATGGATCTGGTCTAAGAATTTTAGCAATTCATAGGTGTCATGGACCCTTTGCAGAATATACAGACCAGGCTCAGTCGTTTCACTAAGACGGTCTTGGTAGGCTTCGACAAGCCTTTTGCCTTTCTTTGGAATTGTCCCACCGTGAGGGCAGGTCTTAGGATTTCCAAGCATGTGATCCAGCTGGTCAATGAAATGTTCAGAAACGGTATGCTCGAGAACTTCTGCCTCTTCATGGACTTCTTCGGTTGTATAGCCAAGTTTTTCTAGAAGAAATACTTCGATCAAGCGGTGCTTGCGGTAGAGATCAGAGACCAACTGCGATCCTAGATCCGTTAGTAGATACCCATGGGTCTTATCTTTCACCAAGAGGCCCTCAGAGATCATACGCTTAATCATCTCGGTCACAGCGGGTGGAGAGACCTGCATGCGACTGGCGATTTCCTTGTTGCTGATTTTTTCTACTTCTGTGCCAATTTCATAAATGCACTTGAGGTAATCTTCTTTGTTTGGTGTCATGCTTTCCTCTTTTCTTCGCTCACTTCTAGTATATCAAAAATATCCTCAAAAACGCTAGTGGAGTAATGAGAATTGTCTCAAGCTCCAAAAGATGGTAGTATAGAAGCATAGAAAGGATGGCATCATGAACAGACGGGAATTAGCGAGACTAGGCTGGAGAGAGAATAGTTTAGCCTATCTAGAGAAGCACTTGCAGGGATACAAAGATCCACAAGCCTACCAAGAACAATACCAGTCTGTCTTTTTCTTTGCCAGTCCTCTGTTTCAAAATATGTGGTTTCAAGAGATCAAGGATCTAACGGAGACTGCTGCCCAAGACTTGCTGAGGGGCGTCATGAAAATTCTCCTAATGCCAAGTGACCTGTCTGGAACTTGTGAAGAAACAGCCTTTCTTCTGAGTAGAATGGCTCCAGATTGTCCACCAGGTTCCGACTTTTGGACGGCTTTTTCACGCGTCGTGCAAATCGCTTTTAAAAAGGATCCTTTAGCAGATCAGTCGGGAGACCAGCTCTTGAAACGCCAGGTTCACCAGTTGCGCTACCTACTTTCAAGTTACCAGGCACAATGGATTCGGACGCATGAGGCCAGAACTGGACAGACTGACGAGGAGGCCTTACAAGCTTACCTACAGGAGGCTAGAGCGGTCACGGTGGATGCTTATGCGGCTGCTCGTCTTCATAACAAGGTCTCCCTAAGGCCAGATGGTCACCTTCATTATCCATCAGGGGCCTCCCAACAAGTTAATTTCAAGGTCTTGTTAAATTTTCATACGGAGTATATTCTCGATCAAGCTGGGCATTTTCTCAATGAAGTTGATCCAATAGAAGTTTCTGAAAATGGCATTGTCAATGGTGCCAGTTTTAACTACGGCTTGGCTAGGGGCCGGACCCATAAGGGCTTGGATATTGATCCCGTCAAAGCTTGGGATCCAGCCTTTCGCAAGCAGGTCCTCTATCAGCAAGATGTTCGCTATCTAGCTCCGAAGAATGACCGAGGAGAGCAAGGTTATTGGAGTCGAAAAGGAGTTTTTGCACAGGGAGGTAAGAGCTATAAGCAACAAGTGGCAAAGCGCGTGCGAAGTTTCCTCAGAGGCATCCCTCGCTTACGCTGGCGGGTCCTCCTCCAGAATGGGCTCCATCGGATTTTATAGCAACGATAGAACTGTTATTTTACATAAAATAGCCTAAGAGATTCTTAAAAGAAGTTAAAACAGTTAAGTTCTTAGAGCTGATCTATCAGGTGATGGGCCTTTCCGCTGTGAGAAAAGTGCTTGAAACATGGTTGTTTCAAGTACTCGGGAGTTTTGAAACGTTAGGTTCAAAACTAAGTCATGGAACTTCCTAGAAGTTCGCTGACGTCCGTACTCACTAAAGGAAAGGTTCTGAACAGATTTTGTAGATATAGAAAAGAGGTCGCAGACCTCTTTTTATGTTTATCCAAGTGCTTTGACAGCTTCGATTGCAGCGTCATAATTGGGTTCGCTGTTGATGTTGTCTAGGTACTCAACGTAAGTCACCTTGTTGTCTGCATCTAAGACCAAGACAGCGCGCGCAAGCAAGTGCCATTCATTGATCAAGAGGCCATAAGCCTTCCCGAAGGAATGGTCGTAGTAGTCTGAGAGCATGATAGCATTGTCGAGCCCTTCAGCAGCGCACCACTTACCTTGAGCAAAAGGAAGGTCGACAGAGACCGTCAAGACGACAGTATCTTCCATATCCGATAAGGTTTGATTGAAGTGACGTGTTTGCATCGAACAGATACCTGTGTCGATGGATGGGATAATGCTGAGGACTTTTTTCTTGCCAGCAAAATTAGCTAAAGATTTCTTCTCAAGAGCTGGAGTGATCAATGAAAAATCATGGGCCATTTCCCCTACTTGAAGTTGAGATCCGGTAAAGGTCACAGGGTTTCCTAAAAATGTTGCCATAAAAAGACTCCTTTTTTGTTTTTATTGTACCGCAATACCGGTGGAGGGGCCACTGATTTGTTTAGAAATCTGAATGGTCTACTGACTCAATCCTTCTGCGATCTTGTCTAAATTCCACTTCATCATGCTGTAGTAGCTATCACCTTTTTCCCCTTCTTTGGCAATCGAGTCAGTAAAGATCTTTGCAAAGATAGGGATATTGGTATCCTTAGACACAGTTTTCATAGGACGCTCATCGACACTGGATTCAACAAAGAGGGCCGGTACTTTGGTTTGACGCAATTTCTCTACCAGCGTTTTGATTTGGTCAGGTGTGCCTTCTTCTTCCGTATTGATTTCCCAGATATAGGCAGATGGGACGCCGTAGGCTTTGGAGAAGTATTTGAAGCAGCCTTCGCTGGTTACAATCATCTTCTTATCTTCTGGGATATTGTTGAATTTTTGTTTGGCTTCTTGGTCGAGCTTACTGAGTTTTTCAGTATAAGCAGCTAGATTCTTTTCGTAGAAGTCCTTGTTTTTCGGATCTTTGGCGATCAATTGTTTGGCAATGTTTTTAGCGTAGATAATCCCATTTTCAAGGTTGAGCCAAGCATGAGGGTCTTCTTTTCCAGCTTGGTTTTGGCCTTCCAAGTAGATGACGTCGACTCCGTCGCTAGCTGCGAAATAGTCTTTGTTTTCAACTTTATTGGCATTTTTGACCAATTTAGTAAACCAAGCATTGCCACCGGTTTCGAGGTTGATCCCGTTGTAGAAGATGAGGTCTGCTTGCGAAGTCTTTTTGACATCTTCTGGAAGCGGTTCGTATTCGTGAGGATCTTTGCCGACAGGAACGATACTGTGCAGATCGATCTTATCCTCAGCAATATTTTTAGTCATATCTGCAAGGATGGAGTTGGTGGTAACCACCTTCAATTTATCGGATGAGGACTTGGAAGAAGAGCCTTTGCTACAGGCTAGAAGGCCGAATAAGAGCGCCACAAAGAGGGCGAGGATAGAAGCGGTTTTTTTCATGTGTTTCCCCTTTAATGAGATGAAAGAGCGTGCTTGTTCTTTCTCTGCTTAGGAGCGATAAAAAAGCTGATGAGAAAGAAGACGGCAGAAGTGAGGACAATACAAGATCCAACGGCGATGTTCAAGCTATAGCCAATAAAGAGTCCCAGAATGGATGCAAGAGCTCCTAGGCTAGAGGACAAAAGCATCATGGACCAGAGGTTATTGGCATAGAGGTAGGCCGTCGCAGCGGGTGTAATAAGCATGGCGACGATGAGAATGGTTCCGACACTTTGCATAGCAGTAACAGAAACCAATGTCAAGAGCACCATAAGGAGGTAGTGGTAGACCTTGACCCGGATGCCCATGGATTGAGCTAGAACGGGATCAAAAGAAGTGAGTAGCAAGGGGCGAAAGAGCAGGACAATTACCAGCAAGACCGCCACCCCAATACCGATGGTCATCCACATATCCTGGTCTTGCACGGCCAAGATATTCCCAAAGAGGATGTGGAAAAGGTCGGTGGAACTTTTTGCGACTCCAATCAGGATGACTCCTAAGGCGAGGAAAGAAGAAAAGGTAATCCCTATCGCTGTGTCGCTCTTGATGATGGAGTTGCTCTTGATATAGGTGATAAGGATGGAAGCTAGAAGCCCAAAGACAATGGCGCCAATAAAGAAATTGATGCCAAGGATAAAGGACAGGGCCACCCCTGGAAGGACTGCGTGCGAGATAGCATCTCCCATGAGAGACATGCCTCGCAAAATAATGAAGCATCCGACAGCTCCAGCGACAATACCGATGGCAATGGCTGTGATCAGGGCATTCTGTAAGAAGTGGAATTGCTGTAATCCATCGATAAATTCTGCAATCATCTGATTTCACCTCCTATAAAAAGTTCATGACCGTAAGCTGCGTGAAGATTCTCTTTGGTAAAGGTTTCCTCTGTTTTTCCAAAAGCGATCAGCTTGCGGTGAAGGAGGAGGACCTTGTCAAAATAAGCTGGGACCTTGCTGAGGTCGTGATGGACAATCAGGATGGTCTTGCCTTCTTGTTTCAAGGTCTGGAGGGTCTGCATGATGATGTCTTCGCTGACGGAGTCAATCCCTGCGAAGGGCTCATCCAAAAAGATGACATCCGCTTCTTGGACTAGGCAACGGGCAATCAGCACCCGTTGGAATTGCCCTCCCGAAAGCTGGCCAATCTGGCGATCTGCTAGATCAAGAAGATTGACAAGTTTCAAGGCATTTTCCACTTTTTTGAGGTCCTCTTTGCTTTTTCGCTTGAAGATAGAAAGATGGGGATAGAGACCCAGTGAGACACACTCCCGCACCGTGATGGGGAAGTGGAAATCAATAGCGGATTTCTGTTCGACGTAGGCCACTCGTTGAAGAACTTGGCTGAGATCTTTTTGATCGAGCTGGACCTTTCCCGAATGGGGGAGAAGTCCTAGCATGGCCTTGATCAGGGTTGATTTCCCAGCTCCGTTGGGCCCAAGAATTCCTAGGATGGTTGGCCCCTGGATGGTGAGGGAAAGATCCTCCAAGGCCAGTGTTTGCTGGTAGGCAACACTTAGATGTTCAATTTGAATCATGATTTTGCTCCTTTAGTATTAATATACATGAATAAAAAAATTAAGTCAAGTTAATTTTTAAAATAATTTAGATTAACTTACTTGTAATCATTGAAAAAAGTTCCTATTTTTGATAAGGTTATTAGAAAAGAATGAAAGCGAGAAGATCATGGTACGTTTACAAGATGATTTTTATGATTACGTCAATGGGGAATGGGCTGAGACAGCTGTGATCCCTGATGACAAACCGTCAACTGGTGGTTTTATGGACTTGATCCAAGATATCGAAAACTTGATGTTGGATATCACTGGAAAATGGCAACGAGGAGAAGAGCTGCCTGAAGACAGCATTCTGCAAAACTTTGTCAAATACCACAAAATGGTGGCAGATTTTGATGCGCGAGAAGCAGCTGGTGTAGCACCAGTCATGCCCTTGATCAATGAAATCAAGGCCTTGTCTTCTTTTGAAGACTATACCAGCAAGTTGGGCACCTATGAACTAGCTGGCAAACCAAATCTCATGCCATTTAGCGTGTCACCAGACTTTATGAATGCCCAAATGAATGTCTTGTGGGGAGAGTCTCTTGCTCTCATCTTGCCAGATACAACCTATTATGAAGAAGGCAACGAAAAAGGCCCAGAATTACTGGCTATCTGGCGCCAAATGATGGAAAAACTCTTACCTAAATTTGAATTCTCAGAGGCAGAAATCAAGGATATCCTGGATAAGGTCATTGCGGCGGATGCAGAATTGGCCAAATATGTCTTGTCAAATGAAGAAAGATCCGAGTACAACAAACTCTATCATCCTTATGAGTGGGCAGATTTCAAGGCCTTGGTCCCAGAATTGCCACTCGATGCCTTCTTTACTGAAGTGATCGGACAAACACCAGATAAAATCATCGTGCCAGAAGAGCGTTTCTGGAAGGAATTCGCACCAAAATACTACTCGGCAGCCAACTGGGAAACCATTCATGCCAAATTGAAACTCAGTGCAGCTCTTTCTTGGACGTCTTTCTTGACTGAAGAAATCCGTGTCTTATCTGGTGAGTATAGCCGTACGATTACAGGGACACCAGAAGCCCGTCCGAAAGAAAAAGCCGCTTTGGCTTTGGCAGAAGGACCTTATAGCCAAGCACTTGGCCTTTGGTATGCAGGAGAAAAATTCTCACCAGAGGCGAAAGCAGACGTAGAGCATAAAGTAGCGACCATGATTGAAGTCTACAAGGATCGCTTAGAAAAAGCAGACTGGCTCGCTCCTGAAACTCGTGAAAAAGCCATTGTCAAGCTCAATGTCATCACACCACATATCGGCTACCCTGAAAAATTACCTGAAACATACGCCAAAAAGATCATCGACGAAAGCAAGACCTTGGTTGAAAATGCTCAAGCCCTTTACGAAATTTCCATTGCCCATACTTGGAGCAAGTGGAACCAACCGGTTGATCGAAGCGAATGGCACATGCCAGCCCATCTGGTCAATGCTTACTATGATCCGCAACAGAACCAAATCGTCTTCCCAGCAGCGATTTTACAAGCACCTTTCTATGACCTTCACCAATCATCATCAGCCAACTACGGCGGAATCGGTGCAGTCATTGCCCATGAAATCTCCCACGCCTTTGACACCAATGGAGCATCCTTTGACGAGCATGGTAGCTTGAAAGACTGGTGGAAACCAGAAGATTACGAAGCCTTTACCGCTCGGACTCAAAAGGTCATCGATCAGTTCGAAGGTCAAGACTCTTACGGTGCCAAGATCAACGGGAAATTGACCGTTTCTGAAAACGTAGCAGACCTCGGAGGTATCGCTGCAGCCCTTGAGGCAGCGAAGAAAGAGGAAGATTTCTCAGCAGAAGAATTCTTCACCAACTTTGCTCGCATCTGGCGCATGAAAGCTCGGACAGAGTACATGCAACTCCTCGCAAGTGTCGATGTCCACGCACCAGGAAAACTACGTACCAATGTTCAATTACCAAACTTTGACGAATTCTTTGAAACCTTTGATGTCAAAGAAGGCGACGGCATGTGGCGCGCACCAGAAGACCGCGTGATCATTTGGTAGTCTAAGATACTAAGCCCGTAAAAAAAGCGAGAAGAAAATAGGAGATTGACCATGTGGGCCATGCCCACCAGGCAATCTCTCCTTTTCTCGACGCTTTTAGGGCGAGTTCAATTTCGCGATACTAGATTTGTTGATCAAAGGAAGTAGTCTCGACTTCAGTTAAGCCATTGATTGATTTTCTCAATGCTTGTAAAAAAATAAAAATCCCCAAAGCCAAGTTTCAATCTACTGAAACTAGCTTTGGGGATTTTTGATAATAAGATTCATCAAATAAAAATGAAACGCTTCCAATGACTGCGTGAACAGATAAATTTAATTGATTGGAGCCTTGTATAATTCTTTGAATTTCATAGAAATAAATGCTACTATGAGTGTGAACTAAATAAATTTTAAAGGAGCAGACTATGAGAAATTTTGCAAGTCCGTCACGTTACATTCAAGGTGAGAATGCCTTATTTGAAAATGCGCAATCTATTTCAGAATTAGGGACTCACCCTGTTTTGCTATGTGATTCAGTGGTCTATGATATTGTAGGGAAGCGTTTTGAAGAATACCTTGGTCAAAATGGGCTCACGGTTTTACCAGTCTTCTTTAATGGAGAAGCTTCTGATAACGAAATCAATCGTGTGGTTAGTTTGGCAGAAGAAAATGGCTGTGATTTGGTCATTGGACTTGGTGGAGGAAAGACCATCGATAGTGCGAAAGCTATTGCCGATCTTTTAAAATCACCAGTTGTGATTGCCCCTACCATTGCCTCTACAGATGCTCCCGTTTCCGCTTTGTCAGTTATCTACACGGATGAAGGTGCCTTTGCTCGCTATATTTTCTATTCTAAAAACCCAGAATTGGTCTTGGTGGATAGCAAAGTCATCTCTCAAGCACCAAAACGTTTGCTCGCTTCTGGAATCGCAGATGGATTAGCGACTTGGGTCGAAGCGCGTGCGGTAATGCAAGCCAATGGAAAAACCATGTTGGGTCAACGACAAACCTTAGCGGGTGTCGCCATTGCACAACGTTGTGAAGAAACCTTATTTGCTGATGGACTCCAAGCCATGGCTGCTTGTGAAGCCAAAGTCGTAACCCCTGCTCTTGAAAACATCATTGAAGCCAATACCCTTCTTAGTGGTATTGGGTTTGAAAGTGGTGGGTTAGCAGCTGCCCATGCCATCCATAATGGCTTTACAGCCCTTACTGGGGACATCCACCATTTGACTCACGGTGAAAAAGTAGCCTACGGAACGTTAGTTCAATTGTTCTTAGAAAACCGTCCTAAGGAAGAATTGAATAAATACATTCGTTTCTATCAACAAATCGGTATGCCAACCACTCTGAAAGAAATGCATCTTGAAACTGCAAGTTATGAAGATCTTCTCAAGGTTGGCCAACAGGCCACCATCGAAGGAGAAACCATCCATCAAATGCCATTTGAAGTGAAGGCTTCTGATATTGCCCAAGCCATCGTAGCAGTAGATGCCTACGTTCAAGGTTTGGCCTAAGATGGCTTTGTCGACAAACCAAGAACTCCCATACCTTATGGTAATGGGAGTTCTTTTCCTATTTTCTTCTATTTGGATCGGTTTGTTTAAAGATCAGGTATAAAATTCCGGCAGGCAGGAAGCAGAAGATCCACATGATATCGAATCCCTTGCTTTTACTGCTAGAGGTCGTTGCTTTAGACTCACTTACAGCCACTCCCGGTTTAATGCTTGGAGATACCTGTTGTAAGCCGTTCTGGACGACTAGGCGGTTGTCTTCCAGTTTTAGCGCTGGCTTCGTCCCCTTCTTAACGGTCGCATAGAAGTCTTGCTTCAAGTGAATGGTCTTCCCGTCGATGGTATGGTCGCCTACAGAAAGGATTTTTTTATACTGGTAGTCTGCGAACATTTTCTCAGCCAGGGTATTTCCGATCTGATTGCGGTAGCTTTCGGCGATCTCGACATCGTAGTTTCCAACCCCCAAAATGACTTCGATAATCCGCTGTTTACCCCGCTTGGTTGTCGCGGTGTAGTTGTAGTCAGCAGTCGGGCTGGATCCAGTTTTGAGTCCATCTGTTCCTTTAAGGGCGAATTTTCCACCTTCGAGGGAAGTGTTGTAATTATCGTAGCTTTGCTCGTAAGGGGTTCCTTCCATGATCGTAGTATGAGCTTGCTTGGTGTATTCCAACATTTCTGGCAGGTCGTTTACGATGTGATAAGCCAGAATAGACATGTCCCGCGCTGTGATTTCGTTATTGGCATTGACGTCGTAGCGCTGAGGATTGTAGTAGCCCTGAAGGACCGAAATCATCGCCCCATTTGGATTGTGCCATTTGGTATGGCTCATCCCCATTTCTTGTGCGTACTGATTCATTAAGTCCAAAAACTTATCGGGATCATTGTCAGTAACGGCGTTGGCCAGCATAATCACGGCCGCACTGGAAGATGGAACAAAGAGCATCTTGATCAATTCAGATACTTTGTAGTCAACACCAGCTACAATAGGTGAGTTACTTAACAGATTGTTTTCCGAGATGGCTTGGTCTGCCTCTGTTGCTGTGACAACGGTATCATATTTGATCTTGCCTTCTTTGAGGGCCCGAAAGACTACATAGGCACTCATGAGTTTGGCCATGCTTCCTGAGTCCCGGACCGTGTCGATATTGTCTCCGTACAATATAGCTCCAGTATTGGCGTCGATGACGA
>NZ_JAJNSA010000148.1:0-3756 GCF_027497875.1 Streptococcus sp. SM3
CTTTGTCAAAAACACTTTTACCCAGTATTTGAAAGATAAGTTAGAAGTTGTCGAAGTTCAAGGTCCTATCTTGAGCAGGGTCGGTGACGGGATGCAGGATAATTTATCAGGTGTGGAGAATGCAGTATCGGTCAAGGTTCTCCAAATTCCTGATGCTACTTATGAAGTGGTGCACTCCCTTGCCAAATGGAAACGCCATACCTTGGCCCGTTTTGGTTTCGGTGAGGGAGAAGGTCTTTTCGTTCACATGAAGGCCCTTCGTCCAGACGAAGATTCGCTGGATGCGACCCACTCTGTTTATGTTGACCAGTGGGACTGGGAGAAAGTTATCCCAAATGGTAAACGCAATATCGCTTATCTAAAAGAAACAGTTGAGAAGATTTACAAGGCTATTCGCCTTACTGAGCTAGCTGTTGAAGCTCGCTATGACATCGAGTCAATCTTGCCAAAACAAATCACTTTTATCCACACAGAAGAGTTGGTAGAACGCTACCCAGACTTGACACCGAAAGAGCGTGAAAATGCTATTTGTAAAGAATTTGGTGCTGTCTTCTTGATTGGTATCGGTGGTGAATTACCAGACGGTAAACCGCACGATGGACGTGCACCAGACTATGATGACTGGACAAGTGAGTCTGAAAATGGCTACAAGGGTCTAAATGGTGATATTCTTGTCTGGAATGAGTCTTTAGGTGGAGCCTTTGAGTTGTCTTCTATGGGGATTCGTGTAGATGAAGAAACGCTTCGCCGTCAGGTTGCCATCACAGGTGATGAAGACCGATTAGAATTGGAATGGCACAAGGCTTTGTTGAATGGCCTATTCCCATTGACAATCGGTGGGGGAATTGGACAATCTCGGATGGCCATGTTCCTACTTCGCAAGAAACACATCGGAGAAGTGCAAACAAGTGTTTGGCCTCAAGAAGTTCGCGATACTTACGAAAATATTTTGTAGAGAATCGAACCGCAAGGTTCGGTTTTCTTTCTCTTTTCGCCCATAATTTGGTATAATAAACGGTATGAAAATCGTATCAGGAATCTATGGGGGACGTCCCCTCAAGACACTAGAAGGCAAGACGACAAGACCCACTTCGGATAAGGTTAGGGGAGCTATTTTTAACATGATTGGTCCCTACTTTGAAGGTGGACGAGTCTTGGACCTTTATGCAGGTAGTGGTGGTTTATCTATCGAGGCAGTATCGCGTGGCATGTCCAGCGCTGTTTTGGTGGAGCGAGACCGTAAGGCTCAGGCTATCGTGGCTGAAAATATTCAGATGACCAAGGAAGTTGGAAAATTTCAACTTCTCAAAATGGATGCGGAACGAGCCTTGGAACAGGTATCTGGGGGATTTGACCTCATTTTCTTAGATCCTCCTTATGCCAAGGAACAAATCGTAGCAGATATTGAAAAAATGGCTGAGAGAGAGCTTTTTTCTGAAGATGTCATGGTCGTGTGTGAGACGGATAAAGCCGTTGAACTTCCAGAAGAAATTGCCTGTCTTGGCATCTGGAAGGAAAAGATTTATGGAATTAGTAAGGTGACAGTCTATGTCAGATAAGATTGGCTTATTCACAGGCTCATTTGATCCGATGACAAATGGGCATCTGGATATGATTGAGCGGGCTAGCAAACTCTTTGATAAGCTCTATGTGGGTATTTTTTTTAATCCCCACAAACAAGGATTTCTCCCTATCGAAAATCGTAAACGGGGTTTAGAAAAGGCTTTGGGACATTTGGAAAATGTTGCAGTCGTGTCTTCTCATGATGAATTGGTAGTTGATGTCGCAAAAAGACTGGGGGCTACCTGTCTAGTGCGGGGGGTGAGAAATGCAACGGATTTGCAATATGAAGCCAGTTTTGATTACTACAACCATAAACTGTCTCCTGATTTAGAGACCATATATTTGCATAGTCGACCTGAACATCTATATCTCAGTTCATCCGGTGTTCGAGAGCTGCTGAAGTTTGGTCAGGATGTTGCCTGCTATGTTCCTGAGAGTATTTTGGAGGAAATAAGAAATGAAAAAAAAGATTAGATGGCCCTTATACGTCATTGCGGCCTTGATAGCGACTTTCTTGGCATTTGTAGTGCCCTTGCCCTACTATATAGAAGTTCCAGGTGGTTCGGAAGATATTCGCCAAGTCCTTAAAGTCAATGATACAGAAGATAAGGAAGCTGGGGCCTATCAATTCGTTACGGTTGGTGTCCAGCACGCTACTTTAGCCCATATGATTTATGCTTGGTTGACGCCTTTTACAGATATTCGTAGTGCCCAAGAGACTACAGGTGGCTCTTCTGATGTTGAATTTATGCGGATCAATCAATTCTACATGCAAACATCACAAAACATGGCCAAGTATCAAGGACTAAAAACAGCTGGTAAGGATATTGAACTCAAATACCTTGGGGTTTATGTCTTGACTGTGACGGATAATTCGACCTTTAAAGGGATTCTCAACATCTCTGATACGGTCACAGCAGTCAATGATCAAACCTTTGACAGTTCCAAAGACTTGATTGATTACGTCAATTCTCAAAAACTAGGGGACTCCGTCAAGGTCACCTATGAAGAGGATGGGCAAACCAAGTCTGCAGAAGGTAAGATTATCACCTTGGAAAATGGCAAAAATGGGATTGGAATCGGTTTGATTGACCGTACGGAAGTGACTAGTGATGTCCCAATTCGCTTTTCAACAGCTGGTATTGGCGGTCCAAGTGCAGGTCTCATGTTTAGTCTGGCTATCTATACCCAAATAGCTGACCCTGGCCTTCGAAATGGCCGTATCGTTGCCGGTACAGGAACCATTGACCGTGATGGCAATGTGGGGGATATTGGAGGTATTGATAAAAAAGTTGTAGCTTCGGCTAGAGAAGGTGCCACTATTTTCTTTGCCCCAGATAATCCTGTTAGCGAAGAAGAACAAAAAGCACATCCTGATGCGAAAAACAACTACCAAACAGCCCTGGAAGCAGCTAAAACAATCAAGACAGATATGAAAATCGTGCCAGTTAAAACCCTACAAGATGCAATTGATTACTTGAAAAACAATCCCTAGTTTTTGAGTGAAGTTTCCAAACTAGCGCACAAACAGAGAAGATGGTATAATAGTCAAATGGTTCAATTATTATTCACTCTAAGCAGTCACATGCTCTTTATTTATGTGAGTTTTTACCTTTTAAAGAATCTTGTTAGATGGGAAAAGGTTTTAAAAGTGACAACTGAGAATACAGGAAAAGTTCGTTTACTAGTAGCCTTTTTCAGTATTGTCATGGGCTATATCATGAGTTCTTTCTTTATCAGCCTATATCAGTTGTGGCAAGAAGCGCTTAGAGGATTATTATAATTTGCGTGTTTAAGAAATTACTTTCAAGATATTATTAAACTTATAGGGAGAAATAGAATTCATGGATATTATAATCTTATTATTGATAACGCTATTAATTTATTTGTTACCTCAAAATAAGGATTATCTAAATGCTAAATCTACATCAGGGCTTAGAGGATTTCTAGCTATAGGAATAATATTTCATCATTTGTCACAATGGGTTACATCTGGTGATGAATTTTCTAATTTTTCCTATATGGGAACTTATATCGTTTCTATTTTCTTCTTTTTATCAGCCTATGGATTGTATTTTCAGAACGAAAATAAGAAAAACTACCTAGATAATTTTTTAGTTAAGAGACTTTCTAAAATTCTAGTTCCATTTTTTTCTATATCTTTGATTTATATGTTTTACAGATTCGTAAACG
>NZ_JAJNSA010000149.1:0-3721 GCF_027497875.1 Streptococcus sp. SM3
CCCAGGCTATGTGGTTCGCCATGCCCGCGTGACGGTTGAGTATTTCACAAAAGATGGGGAAAAGAAACGCATCAAACTTAAAGGCTACAACTCCATCGTCGTTCAACATGAAATCGACCACACCAACGGCATCATGTTCTATGACCGCATCAACCCAAATAACCCATTTGAAATCAAAGAAGGTCTCTTGATTTTAGAATAGCGTAAATGACAAAAATACCTAACTGAGAAAGCTCTCGGTTAGGTATTTTTTTGTTATTTTTTGCCTTGCCTTTTATTCGAAAACTTGCGTATGATGGTACGTGCCATGCTAATAAAGAAGTCCAAGGCAATTCCTAGGGTAATCATTCTTACAAGCCACACCAACCAGATTGGTCGTCTTACCTTTGCATCAGCATATCCTAAATGATCAAGTGCTACAAACATCAATAGATAGCATACTATTTCTAACGGAATGCGATGTTTAGCTTTTTTCAGACTGAAGCCTTTTAACCAATTCCATAGTAAATCCCACAACGTCGGATTATCCTCAGGTTCATCCTCCCAGTATTCCTTACTTTTTGTTTTCAAATACAAGAGGTAACCCACTTCTGTCAGCAATTGAGTAAAGGCGTAACTGAATAGTATGCTTACGGATACTCCTAGCACCACTCCATAATAGCCAGTAAGGGCCGCTCCTATCATGGAGCAGACGAAGATGATCGTTAGGGCATTGCTACTGTAACTACTTGATTTTGCGAAATAATTTCCCAGGGTTCTAGTTGGTGAAAAGCCAATCTTTAACTGCTTCTTAAGCCAAAAATAATGATAAATAAAGCCCAATAAGGTACAAATCACAAGAAAAGGAATGACGATGAAGCCATATTTCGGGAAACCTACTTCAAATTCTTTATTTGCCAGAGCAGAAACAATGATGAGCAAGCCCATGACTTGGAGCGATAAAAACATCCCTGCATAGGTGAATAAGAGTAGAGTCGTTGACAACACTTGTCTTCTATATATAAATGCCCCCATTAACGGCAAGAAAAATGCAATGATATGGTAAAGACAATAGATGACGAGGATATCAAAAAACCAATGACTAAATGGTTTTATACCTTTCGATACATCATACGAATAAAAACAAAGGATTTCAAATGCGAACAGAAATACGCCTGTCCACGAATTGATCATCATAGCCGCTGAAGCGCGTGTATTGGCTAAACTTTTAAAGTAGACTTTGTTCGCCTGCTCAATATCGACTTTCTTTTCATTTTTCATAGCATGCTCCTTTCTAGGAAATTATTCCAGGGGCTCTTCTAAACTCTACAAAAGCAAGAAACTTTCAAAACCATCTTATCTACTCATGACAAAACATACCTTCCATCATACCTGATTTTACTTTGATGATCAAGTTTTGACCAAAAAAGTATCCAACTTCTTAACAGTTGGATACTTTTTACCTTTTTATTTGTTAGCGCAGTGGTTGATTGGAACTACTCCTACCTGCGGTACTCGTACTTCTTGATCAACTGGGCGGGGGGACTAAAAAGGTCCGGTGGACCTTTTTTGCCCGAGCCTTAAATCCAAAAAGCGAGGTAAAAATCAAACTCTTCGAGTTACCGATTTCTGTCTCTTAGCACAGTGGTTGATTGACGGTACTTGAACCTTTCGGTTCTTCGTCCAGTCTAATCAACTGTGTGGGGGCAGGACTACGAAATCGAGACTGCGTCTACCGATTTCTGTCCTGCTCCCTATATTGCCCAATCTCCGTTGCGGAAGACTGGAACGCGGGTACCGTCTTCTCGGATGCCGTCGATATCCATTTGGCTTGAGCCGATCATGAAGTCGACGTGGACGTCTGAGCGGTTGAGGCCGGCTGCTTCGAGTTCTTCTTCTGTGAATTCTGCGCCACCTTCTACGCTGGTGGCATAGGCTGCCCCGATGGCCAAGTGGTTAGAGGCATTTTCATCAAAGAGGGTATTAAAGAAGGTAATGCCTGATTGGGAAATTGGACTTGGATCTGGTACGAGGGCACATTCCCCCAAGGCACGCGCTCCCTTGTTTTTGAAGACCAAATCTTTCATGACTTGATCGCCTTTTTCAGCTGTGATATCCACAATTTCTCCATTTTCAAAGGTCACTTTGATGCCTTCGATGATGTTCCCGTTGTAGCTAAGCGGTTTTGTGGAAGTGACATAACCTTCAGCACGACGGAAGTCAGGAGCTGTGAAGACCTCTTCTGTCGGCATGTTTGGCAAGAAGCCTTCGCCTTGGGCATTGATAGCTCCGGCAGATTCCCAGACGTGGTTTTTCGGCAAGCCAAGAGTCAAATCGGTTCCTGGTGCTGTGTAATGAAGGGCTGAGAATTGTTCCTTATTAAGTGTATCTGCCTTGCTCTTCAAAATAGCAGCATGTTCTTCCCAAGCCTTGACTGGATCTTCTTCGTACACCCGGCAGGTCTTGAAGATTTGATCCCACAGGAGATCCACTGCTTCTTCATCACTAGCCGCATTTGGGAAGACCTTTTTCGCCCATTCTAAACCAGCTGCAGCAGCAACTGTCCAGCTGACCTTGTTGGATTGAGTGGCGATGCGCATTGGTTTCATGGCCATGCCCAAAGCCTTGGCAGAGGCAGACAATTTCTCTGCATCAACGCCGTTCAAGGCACCTGGATCAGAAGAACGGACACCCAAACGACTGGCCTTGTGTTCCAAGAGGTAGTTCATTTCCGCAATCTTGTAATCTGGCACATTGTTCAAGCGATCCATCGGTGCATGGAGGAATTTCTCCCGGGTCGTAAAATCATCTGCCCATTGGACAATCACTTCGTGCGCACCTAAGGCATAGGCTTCCTTCACGATCAAGTGGGCCAATTCTCTTTGTTCCACATCGATGTTCAAAGCCAAGGTATGGCCAGGTTGCACGTTGATGCCGTTCGCCACCAACAATTTTGCGTATTTTTCGAGGTTTTCTTTAAAATTTGGTAAAACCATTTTTTTCTCCTTCATAAGTGAATGATCTCTTCCTAGTATACCATAAGTCCATGCAAAAAGGATTCCGCTCCTGCAGAATCCTTTTTCTTGTTCCTTCTAGCTTAAGGAAGAACATAGCCTTGATCATCTACCGTATGGGGATGTTCAGTATTGCCATTCTCTCTCAAGGCTTCCAAATCTTGATCCAAAATCGAATTGTAATCCGTACTACCTTCACGGGTTACCCGAGTCGATACTTGGCGCAAGAGTTTTTCATTGAGATTACGGACCCAGCGACCATTACTATGGTCATTAGCACGCATATAATTTTCTCTGACGATCTCTCCATAAAGAGCTTCATTGACTTGGTAGCCTTGCTTGTGCAATCCCAACAGACCGATCTCGACAATCTCATCTGGACTATAGTCTTCAAAGTCAAATGTAGTCGGGATCCGACTTTGCAAACCTGAATTGACCTGCAAGAAGTCATGCATCTCTCTGGTATAGCCAGCAAAGATAATGACGATATCACGACGGTGGTCCTCCATAAATTTGAGGACTTCATCCAAAGCTTCCTTCCCAAAATCATCATTTACACCGGTAAAGAGGGTATAGGCCTCATCGATAAAGAGGACACCACCCAGTGCACTCTCCAAAACTTCACGCGTCTTCAAAGCTGTTTGACCTTGGTAGCCTCCAACCAGATTGCTCCGCGATACTTCGATGAATTTCTTCTGATTGATCACCCCTTTTTGGAAGAGGATATT
>NZ_JAJNSA010000150.1:0-3660 GCF_027497875.1 Streptococcus sp. SM3
CGCTCCATCCCAAGCTTTTTTCAGCTTTTGCTTGAGGCGGATGGCCGTCAGAAATTTGGTTGCCCAAATTACCACCATCAATCCTAGAATCCCAATCGGAATCCAGTTCACATTTCCTTCCATGTTCTATTCCTTTCCACTCTGAGGCCAGTCCAAGTGAACATGTTCCTTCATTTCTCGGTAAGCCGTGTCCACTCTCTCCTTGGTCTCCTCATCTAGCTTGTCGCGGTATTTGCCACCTTGAATAAAATCTTCCAAAATATAGGTCTGGTACTTGTACAAGTCATAGCCTTCAGGAGAATAGGTCCCCTTCGGAGTTCGACTAACCCAGGTTGGATGAGCAGTCGCTGTCTTAATCTTTGTCTTGCGGCCGACCTTTTCGATGGTCACATCCATCAAGACTCCTCGCTCTGTCCACTGGGCAGTCTCCACGTCTCCCATGGTTTCCAGACGCTGATTAGAAAGGAAATTCCCCATCGAGTAGATGATGAGCTTGTTTTGACCATCTTTATTGACCACTTCAGCAGGCTCTACAACATGGGGATGCCCGCCAAAGACAATATCAGCTCCCCATGAAATCATCTTATGGTAGAGCTCTTTTTGCTCTTCTGTCGGCTCCAACTGGTATTCGATTCCCATCTGGGGCATGACAATAGTGATATCAGCCTCTTGCTCTGCCTTTTGGATCTCCGCCTTCATCCGCTCTTCATCCAAATCAGACAAGACATATGCTTGCTCCTCTGGAGTGAGCGTCGTTTCCATCCCATTAAAGCCGTAAGCATAGGCTAGAATAGCAATCTTGATGCCATTCACTTCCTTGATCACCAAGGGAGCTTGCCCTCTCTTTTCATGCGTGTAAACACCGACAGGGGTGATGCCTGCATCTTCAAAGGCCTTGGCTGTCGAATAGACCCCTTCTAGGCCTGAATCCAGGATGTGGTTGTGTCCCAAATCCATGACATCATAACCAGCATCCTTGATGGCTGGTACGACTTCGCTTGGCGCATTAAAGAGGGGATAACCTGACAAATAGTAATTCGGGTCAATGGTTCCCTCAAAATCACCCAAGGCCAGATCCGCCTTTTGTAGCCAGGGTTTGACATACTCATAATTTTCATGAAAATCATAGGTCCCATCTTCTTTTTGTGCACTCATATAGACCAGATCATGATAGAGCTGATCTCCATTAGCCATGATCCGCGCTGTATGAGGAATCTGATCAGCCGGTGTTTTTGCCTTGTACACAACCTCTGGCCGTTCCGTTGCGGTGACCGGAAAGCCTTGAAACTTTTGTACCCACAAGATGGCATTAGCCACGATAAAAACGACTGACAAGAGCACATAGACAAACTGTTCATTGGTCAGCTGAATCTTTGAAAAGAGACGATCAAAAGCCCAATCAAAGGCCGCCGATAGCTCTTTCCCCATCGTTTTGATGGTCCCTTTCACACTCTCCCACTTCTCTAACATTCCTACCTCTTCTTCGTACCTAGTTTCTCCAATGATCCGCCAACAAATTGAGCTGTCATTGAAATACTTTCTCTTCATTGTATCACAATTTTTAAGAAGAGAAAAAAGAGAGCAGGACAGAAGCGCCATTGTTTAGAAACGCTTCATCGTCCTGCTCCTGCACAGTTGATGGATTCATGTAATTGATCGATCATCACTTCTTATCATTTGATTTGGACAAGCTGATTGCAACCATGACAAGACTTAGGAAAAAGGCCGAAAGCAACCCTTTTGTCGTCCGATTCATAAAAGGTTGATGGAATACAAAATGATTATAGGCAGTAAATCCTAATCCAATCAGAGTTACCATAGCTGAAAGCGTAAAAATCATTCGCCACAAATTTCTTTTTTTCATCATAAACTCCGTTTTTCGATCTACTAGAAAGGCCCTCTTATCTCAATGCTTTTAACAAATAACCATAACCTTCTTGCTCCATGTCCTCTTTTGGAATAAAGCGCAGAGAGGCCGAATTGATACAATAGCGAAGGCCACCTTGGTCTTTGGGTCCATCGGTGAAGACATGGCCGAGATGGGCATTGCCTGAGCGGGAACGAACTTCGATCCGCTCCATTCCATGGCTATGGTCCTGGTAATAGTGGACCACATCTTTGGCAATGGGACGGGAGAAACTTGGCCAGCCACAGCCAGATGCAAACTTATCCTTGGCAAAAAAGAGTGGCTCCCCAGTCGTAATATCCACATAGATGCCCTCTTCAAAGGTCTGATCATAGGCATTGTGGAAAGGACGTTCCGTCGCACTTTCTTGAGTGACTTGGTACTGCTCTGCTGTTAGTTTCGCTTTTAAGGTTTCCTGATCTGGCTTCTGATAGGCTGCTGGATCAATCAAGGGCTGCTCAGCATCCGTCACATCGATGTGGCAATAGCCTCCAGGATTCTTCTTGAGGTAGTCTTGGTGGTAATCCTCAGCTAGGATATAGTGGCGCAAGGGTTCCAACTCAACCGCAATTTTGCGGCCTAGTTGCTTCTCTTCTTCCGCAAACACTTGGGCGATCACTTCACGATCTGCCTCGTTTGTATAATAGACACCGGTTCGATATTGGCGGCCTC
Source organism: Streptococcus sp. SM3 (assembly GCF_027497875.1). Next base: position 2,579 of record NZ_JAJNSA010000150.1, read on the forward strand.
GATCATTTCCCTGCTTGTTAATGGACAAGGGATCGATCACCCGGAAATAGTAGAGCAGAATCGCTCGTAGGGTGATTTTATTTGGATCGTAGATGACCTGAACGGTCTCTGCATGATCCGTTTCCTTGATCAGTTGGTAATTGGTCGTTTCTACCTGGCCATTGGCATAGCCCACCGTCGTCTCTTCTACACCGAGGATCCGTGAAAAATATTCCTCTAAGCCCCAAAAACAGCCACCTGCTAGATAAATCTCTGCCATCTTTTTTCCTCGCTTCCTGCATTCCCCACAAGGAACGCTTCTTACTATTAGCTCCATCATAATCCAAGAGCCTCAGATTTTCAAGGATTCTGCATCAAAAATCCCTTCTACTATATGTAAAAGGGATTCAATCCTTCTTATTTTTCAAATAAGAAAAAGAGCGAGTAATAGAAGTTCCAAAATGATAGGGTTAACTGATGTAGTAAATCATGAAGGACTATCATGACCAACACCTCCTCTGAATATCTGTGGACAAACACAAAGCTAGATTCAACTACAAAACCACAGTCGGTCCATAAACCTGTAACTGAGGCTTCACTACCTCATAATGCCAGTGATCATAAGCTCGCCAAGCTTGAAAGGCTTCTTCGTTCAATGCTAGCCCACCCAGACCAATCAATAGACTGGCGGTCTGGTAAAACTTTTCCAACTCAATCAACAGACGATTGTCTACCCGCCTAGCCTTTCGTAAGCCTTTCAATATCTGATCTAGATTTTCTCGAAATCGAAGGGCATCTAAACTGGGGGTGAATCCTTTAGAAAAGGCTGTTTGAAGAAGGGTGATCGTCGTTCTTGCCTCTTGAATCACATCCCTTTCTTCCATAGAAATCACCTTCCTTTTCACCTCCATTGTACACCTTTTTCTCTCTATAAAAATGGAAAATCCCTAAAACTAGGAACAGAATGAGGTTGGGTCAAAAGTCCTAGCCTCTCAATTATTTTTGGATTGTCGAGCAAGACGCAGTGGTTGAGTGGGCTCTACTACGCTGATTTCATCAGCTTTTACAGCCCTACTCAACTGTGCGGAGGTGGGACGACGAAA
>NZ_JAJNSA010000151.1:0-3617 GCF_027497875.1 Streptococcus sp. SM3
GGTCGAACTACTTTTCCTTTTTCTTCTAGCTGCTTGATAATATTGACAACATCATTTGCAGGAATTGCAAATCCCATTCCTTCTACTGAAGTTTGTCCGTTATTTGAAATTTTACTTGAGGTAATCCCGATGACTTGTCCTTGAATATTGATTAATGGACCTCCAGAGTTTCCTGGGTTGATGGCTGCGTCTGTTTGTAAGGCGCGTGTAGAGATATTTTGTCCATTATCGGCTTTCAATTTCACATTGCGGCCTTGGCTGGAAATAATTCCTTGGGTAACAGAATTAGCATAATCTGTTCCAAGAGGGCTACCGATCGCAATCGCAGTCTCACCAACCGTTAATTGGTTTGAATCTCCGAATTCAGCTACTGCCTTTGCTTTATCCGCACTGATGCGAACTACTGCAATATCAGAATAGACATCTGACCCAACTACTTCTCCGGGGACTTTATTACCATCTGCTAAAAGAATGTCTACTTTTTTAGCACCATTGATTACATGGGTGTTGGTAACAAGGTAGGCATATTTTCCTTCTTTTTTATAAATGACCCCAGAACCTTCACTAGAAATTTGTGAGTCAGAGTTTTCTTCTTTTTCAAATAGCCCTTGATTCGAAGAATCAGAATAAGTAATCACAGAAACCACAGCATTTTTCACCTTATCTACGGCCTCACTAGTTGAGGTTGTATTTTTATAAGCTGTTTTAACAGTGGTTGAGTGTACTTGCTTACTTTCAGTATTTGAAGTAGAAGAATGAGAGGTTTGTAAGGTTAAAAAGGTTCCAAGAATCCCACCTAGAAAACCTACAACGAAAATGAGGGTTATGTTTCCGAGTTTTTTCAGTAAATTAGATGAAGATTTCATATTTTCCTCCTAAGGATATCAAATTGTCTAAAGTATAGAAAAACTTTCTTAATTATATCTTAAATAACTAAAGTTATCCACAAATTGTGGATAAGTTGTAGAATTTAGTTGAGAAATGGCTTTAAAAAGGACTTTATAGAATAGATTTCCTTTCTATAGCTGTGGATTATTTGTGGAATTGAAGAATTATGCTACAATAGGGGAATGAAAATTAAATTGATAACCGTTGGAAAATTAAAAGAAAAATACTTAAAAGATGGGATCGCGGAGTATATTAAAAGGCTTGGTCGATTTGCAAAAGTAGAACAGGTTGAGTTAGTTGATGAAAAAACTCCAGATCGTGCCAGTCAACTCGAAAATCAACAAATCCTTGAAAAAGAGGGGGAACGAATTCTCTCTAAGATTTCAGATAAGGAATATGTGATTGTATTAGCCATCGAAGGAAAACAATTTCCTTCAGAGAAATTTAGTCAAACGATTGACCAGATTATGACATCTGGTTATTCAAACCTTACTTTTGTTATTGGAGGCAGTCTTGGTCTGTCTCCTGAAGTGAAAAAAAGAGGAAATCTATTAATGAGCTTTGGTCAATTAACTCTTCCTCATCAGTTGATGAAATTAGTGTTGGTGGAACAAATCTATCGTGCTTTCATGATTCAACAGGGGAGTCCTTACCATAAATAACCTTGACGCTCCTTCCTTTTTCTGCTAAAATGAAGTAAGTTCGGTCTCATAGCTCAGCTGGATAGAGCATTCGCCTTCTAAGCGAACGGTCGCAGGTTCGAATCCTGCTGGGATCAAATGAAAGATGCAGCTTTTGCTGCATCTTTTCTTTTATGTAAAAATGTATAAATTTTCATTATCTATTAATTTTTGTATACTTCACTATAGACAAAGAGTAATGGAATGATTTATTAGGAATATTTAAAAAAAGAACCAATAATCCCTATATAGTGCAAAGTGTAGATTATATAAATTGTGTAAAATAGTTTTCATTCATGTAACAAAAACATTACAATTTTACCTATTCCCTTTAATTTTAGGCTATTTTATATTATAATTTTTTGTATATAAAATTTTATTTTTTTATAATAATACTAGAGTATAATAAAATAGAAAAAACAAAGTGGGAGAGTTTGTGTGATTCAGTCATTAATCTTGTCTTTTCTCTTGGGAGGGATCATTGTTCTGACGTTTGCATTAGTGGACGAAAAAATCTATCAGGAACATCAATTTGCATTTATCTTTCTGCTGAGCACCTTTGTTCTTCTTTTTGAAAGTCTCTTAGTATTTTTAGATGTGACTTTATTTTCAAATATTCGACTCTCTGATTTAAATATGCTCTTATGGCCGGTTTATTTATATCCTTATTATCATTATGCCAATCGGACGAATCGCTTGTGCGCCATTTTTTATTCTTTTTTTACTTATTTAGCGGTTGAAGGAACAGCAACTTTTCTGACGATAATTGTCTCTTCAGTATTGGGGGATGCTGTTGTAGCAGCTTACTCGATTGTCTACAATATGTGTATTCGTTTGCTTTCTTTAGGAATCATTTTGAAGTTAATTGACCTATTTGAATTTGATTTCACTCCTTTTTATGAGAAAGAATTTGAAAAATATTTAAAGAGACTCATCTGTGTCTATTTTGCTATATTTGTAGTGATTAATTTTGCTTTATGGATTAGTGAACAAGCGCAATTTAAAAATTTTGGGAGTATGTTGGCAACGATTTGTTTTTTCTCTTTTGTAGTCAGCTTATTCCATATGAAAATCGAGCGAGATCAGTATCGTAAAAATTTAGAACTGGAGTATAAAGAATTTTCTGAGCAACAAATGAGTCGGTATATGGCTGAAATTCAAAGTCTCTATTCTATTGTTAGGGGATTTCGTCATGATTTGGGAAATTTAGTTATTTCTATGTCATTAGCTATTGAGGAAGAAAATATTCCAGAAATACAGAGAATCCATAGAGAAGTATTGGAAAAAGGTTATAAAGAGATCAATACAGAAGCATTATCAGGATTCAACTTGGTCAATATCAAAGATTCTGCTTTACGAAGTATTTTGATTCGAGGTTGGTTGGATGCAAGAGATGCTGGGGTAGAAATGACCTTTGAAACGAGTGAACCAATCGAGCAACTACCAGTTGATTTATTAGATATCGTGAGAATCGTTGGGATTCTAGTGACAAACGCTTTGGAAGCTTCAAAAGAAGCAGAAGAAAAGAAAGTTCATATTGCTATTTTCTCTATTTCAAAAATTGTTTACTTAGTGATTCATAATACAACAAATGAAATCACTTTTGATATTAGAAAAATATATGAAGAAGGCTATTCGACAAAAGGAGAAAATAGAGGACTAGGATTAAATAATGTGAGAAAAATCTTAGCAAATTATGGAACGATGTTTTTAGAAACAGAATTGCAAGGAAATCGTTTTTTACAAGTTTTGAAGATTGGAGGATACGAACAAGAATGAAGATTTTTTTATTAGAAGATGAGCTCTCTCAACAGATACGGGTAGAAAAACATATTGCAGAAATTGCTAAGGAATTAGAAATTAAACTTGAAGTGATTTCTACCGGTAAAATTTCGGAATTTGAAAATTATATCCAGCATTCGGATATCCACCAATTATATTTTCTAGATATTCATATCCAAGACAATGAGTATTGTGGGCTGGAAATTGCTCAAAAAATACGAGAAGCAAATCCTTATGCCATTATTGTTTTTATTACTACAAAATCAG
>NZ_JAJNSA010000152.1:0-3588 GCF_027497875.1 Streptococcus sp. SM3
TTTTGGTTCCCAATAACTAGGTATAGAAGTATTCGGTGTTCCACCTGTTAAAATATTAGCATGATCTCCTAACTTTAATTGTTCCCACTCATTCCCAAACTCAAACTCTTTATAACGTCTCTTTGGTATGTTTTTATTATTCGTCATTATAGCACCACCAGTTCCTTCATCATCGCTTCCAACTCTTTTTCAAGTTTAGAGATTTCATCATCTAGACTGTCCAAGGTTTCTGAGTAACGACTATTAAGTTCTTCTAGGACTGCAATTTCAGCTTTGAGAGGGGATTTGACTAATTCTTCAACTTTGTCAAGAACTGAACCAAACCATTTTTTATAAAGGACTTGATCTACTTCTTCATCTGTCAATTGTGTGATACGTTCTGCAACCAACTCTTTTAGCTCAAGTTCTTTTGTTTTAATGGCTTTATTGATAGTTGATTTTTCTTTGCTTAAATCATCCACTTTCTTGAGAAGTTCATAATCGACTGAACCTTTCTCAGCGTCCTTCAAGCCAGCTTTCACCAGTTTACTTTCAAAACTGTCTTGGGCCTCTCCCTCGTTGTTCTTTTTGAGAGTATCATAGAGAGCATTATACTCGTCACTATCTTCTACCTTGGCATTTTCTACCAGCTCATTCAACTCGCTATCAATTTCAGAAACACTGAATTTTAGACCTTCGATATCAGCTAGCTCATCCCCGTAGAACTCACTAGCGATTAGTTCATTCGGAATGATAACACCATTCCATCCGTCTTGGACTTTTTCCTTGTTCTTACCCTTGGAAATCATGTTAGGTTCACGAGTTCGACCAGCTTCATAAAAACCTAGTTGTTCAATCAACTCTACATCATGAGACAGGTACTTAGTCCAAATCTCTGCCATGATTTGGTAGCCATCATAGATACTCAATTGTTTAAATTCTGATAAGCGGTCTTTGATTGCTGCCAACATCTCTTCTCTCAGTTGTCGAGGAGAGATATCAGAGTTCAATTGGTGCAATTTTGCCCAGTATTCTTCTAAGTATTCTTGGATAGAAGCTATTACTTTCACCGTTTCTTCTGTCACTACTGGACTAGATAGTACTGCTTCTGAAAATTCTTCAATAGATTGATTCAATTCAAAGTAACCGGGGCGCTTCTCAGTGAGTGCCTGACCCAGTAGTTCTGGAGCTGCCTGATGAAGGGCTACTAAACTCTTGATATTGTTTTCTGGAATGCCACCGTATAGATGGGCCTCCACATCATGAGGAATTTCTTCGTCAATAGCTGTAACGTAACGAGGGATGTTCATGTTGAACTCGTTTTGAATCAACTCTTGACGACTTGCTAAATGGCTATAGCCTTTTTCTTTGATACGATTCTTGTAAATATCTACGATTTTTGCAATGTCTTTCTCTTGGAGGGCATTTTGTTTCCCAACTTTGATAAAGTTACGGGATGCATCAATGAAAAGAACTGGTTCGTTTAATTCACGATTTTTCTTCAAAATAATAATACAAACCGGAATACCTGTATTTGTAAAGAGATTACTTGGTAAACCAATAACTGCATCAATCTGATTTTTCTCTAATAGACGTTTTCGAATTTCACCTTCAGCAGAACCACGGAAGAGTACACCGTGCGGTAGAACAATAGCCATAGTACCAGTAGTAGCTAGATGGTAAAGACCATGAAGTAAGAAAGCAAAGTCTCCTTTTGAATCTGGAGGAAGGACACCTGCAATTTCAAAACGTGGGTCACTTGGTTTTAGACCGACACGATTCCAATTCTTAATCGAATAAGGAGGGTTCATAACGACTGCATCAAACTGGACTCCTTCATTTGGACGTTCCGGATCTTCCGGCCAGTCTTGCCCAAGAGTATCTCCATTTTTGATGCTCATCTTCTCTGGACGAACTCCATGAAGCAAGAGATTCATACGAGTCAAGTTATAAGTTGCGGTATTTTTTTCTTGCCCGTAGTAATTGAGACTTTTCTGTAGTTCCTCTGGCAAGTGTTTTTTTACGGTTAACAAGAGAGAACCTGAACCTACTGTCGGATCATAAATAGAAGTAATATTCTCATTTGTAGCAACGATTTGAGCCATAACTTCACTGACTTGATGTGGCGTGTAGAATTCTCCAGCCTTCTTACCAGATTCCATAGCAAATTGACCAATCAAGTACTCATAAGCATCTCCAAGTACATCCCCATTTTGAAGAGCTACCATATCCAAATCTTCAAATAGACGTATCAGTGCCTGTATGTTTTTATTCTGCTCATTCAGGTTGCTGCCAAGGGCTGTATCTTTTAAATCCAATGTTGAACTTGAAAAAAGATCTTTGAAATCATCTGAACCCTTGGTAACAGCAATGCTACGTTCGAATTGGTTAAGGCTATCAATTACTTTCTGAACTTCAAAATTCCCGGCGTTCATATCTTGGATCCATGTTTGATATAGATGTTCAGGACGCACAAAATATCCCAAGATGTCCCGAATCATTTTTTCTAGTTCAGTTCCATATTCTTGATGGGCAGTTTTATATTCTTCAAACCAATCTTCTTCCTTAGAAATACCTGCGGTTGTCGCAAATGTTTTCAGAGTCTGGTCACTCAAAAATTTATAAAACATAAGGCCCAACATGTAGTCTTTATATCGACTAGCATCCATGGACCCACGTAATTCATTGGCACCATTCCATAAACGTGCTTTAATTTCTTCTGATGTAATCATCTAACTCCCCTTTTTTAACTTCTTTCAAAGAATCAAATTGCTAAATTGTTCATTATTTGAAATCGCAACCATTGGCTTTGTATTAGGCCAAACTCCAAATATATTATCTATAGAATTATATCATAAAATTAAAAATTATGTCTGTTGTACTGGATAAGATAAAAGCTTAAAACAAACTCAATTTTTGTGATTGATTTTGTTTCACAAAAAAAGTGGACAGGTGTCCACTTTTTTTACGAAATGTTAAAATGACATATCTGAGTTTTACCGATTTTACGATTAGAACTACCTTACTATTTTTGTTTATTTTTTCGCTTAGTTACTGATAAACCTAGTACACTAAGAATTAAAACTCCAATTAATCCAAGAGTGCTTTTTTGTTGCTATTAAAACTTAGGTTTGATTTAATCTTCTTTCTTATTTTTTGCTCGAATTTGTTCAATTTTTTCCCATAATTTCCTCTCTTTTCTCGCAGCCCAGCTATTTGGATGTTTTTTTATATAATGTCTTTCTCTTGCCGAGACTGTATTTTTCCATCTTAGACTTTTGTTAATCAATGGCCTCAAGATTTCTTTATCACCTGTTTTTAAATAATTTAAAACCTCATTTCCATATTGATATTTCTTTACATAACCTAAATAATTGCCCTGCCAATGGCTATTATTCTCTTGAAAAATTTGGAAGCTACACAAAGAATTAAGTAGTTTTTCTGATAAATCTAAAATATGTGTTGCATATATCTCTTCTATTTCTTCATAACCTAGATATTCGTCAGTATATTTTCCAAGTTTATCATCTAAATTATCTTTGGTTATAGAACATATTAAATCGTTATCCCAAATTTCATTACCATATTTCTCCTGAATTTCTTCTGAAC
>NZ_JAJNSA010000153.1:0-3544 GCF_027497875.1 Streptococcus sp. SM3
AATTCTCCACCTTTACCAGGTTTCAATTCGATGTTGTGGATCAAAGTACCAACTGGGATGTTAGCAAGTGGAAGAGCGTTTCCGACTTTGATATCTGCTTCTGGTCCTGATACGATACGTTGACCTACTTCAAGACCTTTAGGGGCGATGATGTAAGCTTTCACACCGTCAGTGTAGTGTACAAGCGCGATGTTAGCTGAGCGGTTTGGATCGTATTCGATCGTTTTAACGACTGCTTCAACTCCATCTTTGTTACGTTTGAAATCGATCAAACGGTAATGACGTTTGTGTCCACCACCTTGGTGACGAACAGTGATACGACCGTTGTTGTTACGACCTGCTTTGTTTTTAAGAGAAACAAGCAAAGTTTTCTCAGGTGTGTTTGTTGTGATTTCAGCGAAATCCAAAGAAGTCATATTACGGCGACCGTTTGTTGTTGGTTTATAAACACGAATTCCCACGATATTTCCTCCTTAGATTATTCAGCTTCAGTAGCAAACAACTCGATTGCTTTAGAATCAGCTGCAAGCGTGATGATAGCTTTTTTAGTTTTTGAAGTAAAACCAGTGTAACGTCCAACGCGTTTTGCTTTAGGTTTTACGTTTACAGTGTTCACATTCGCAACTTTTACACCTTCAAACGCAGCTTCAACAGCTTGTTTGATCAAAAGTTTGTGAGCGCGAGTGTCAACTTCAAATACATATTTGCCTGCTTCAAGTTGAGCCATTGACTTTTCAGTGATAACAGGTTTTTTGATAACATCATACAAATTCATTATGCAAGAACCTCCTCGATTTTAGAGATAGCTGCTTGAGTAACAAGAAGTTTGTCACTATTTGCGATGTCAAGAACACTTGCAGTTGTAGCAGTCGCAACTTTCACGTTTGGAAGGTTACGAGCTGAAAGAGCTGCGAATTCATTTCCTTCTTCAAGAATAACAAGGACTTTAGAATCGATGCTCAAAGCTGCAAGAACTTTTGCAAATTCAGCAGTTTTTGGAGCTGTAAATTCAAGAGAATCAACGGCTACAAATTTGTTTTCAGCAACTTTTTCTGAGTAAACAGATTTAAGTGCAAGGCGACGAACTTTTTGAGGAAGTTTGTACGCATAGCTACGTGGAGTTGGTCCGAAGACAATTCCACCACCACGCCATTGTGGAGAGCGGATAGAACCTTGACGAGCACGTCCAGTTCCTTTTTGACGCCATGGTTTGCGTCCGCCACCTGAAACGGCTGAACGGTTTTTAACTGCGTGAGTTCCTTGACGAAGGCTAGCACGTTGGCTGATGATCACATCAAATACAACTGCTTGGTTTGGTTCGATACCAAAGATCGCATCGTTAAGAACAACTTCGCCCGCTTGTTTACCAGTTTGGTCGAATAATGTTACATTTGCCATTTTGACTGTATTCCCCTTTCCTTATTATTTACCAGCTTTAACTGCTGACTTGATAGTGATAAGAGATTTCTTAGCACCTGGTACGTTACCTTTGATAAGGATAACGTTCTTTTCTGGAACAACTTGTACAACTTCAAGGTTTTGAATTGTTACACGATCGCCACCCATGCGTCCTGCAAGGTTTTTACCTTTGAATACGCGGTTAGGTGCAACAGGTCCCATAGAACCTGGACGACGGTGGTAACGAGAACCGTGAGCCATTGGTCCACGTGATTGTCCATGGCGTTTGATAACACCTTGGAAACCTTTACCTTTAGAAGTACCAGTTACATCAACAATGTCTCCAGCTTCGAAAGTGTCAACTGTGATTTCAGCACCAACTTCCAAGCCTTCAACGTTTTTGAATTCACGAATGAAGCGCTTAGGAGCCGTGTTAGCTTTTGCTACATGTCCTTTAGCAGGTTTGTTGCTCAATACTTCGCGTTTGTCATCGAAACCAACTTGGATAGCGTTGTAACCATCTGTTTCAACAGTTTTAACTTGAAGAACAACGTTTGGAGTTGCTTCGATAACTGTTACAGGGATCAATTCGCCAGCTTCAGTGAAGATTTGAGTCATTCCCACTTTTTTCCCTAAGATTCCTTTTGTCATGAGAAAATAGTTCCTTTTCTATAGTTTTTTATTCAAAAAGTTTTTAACGAGCGTTTTTTATGCTCTTGATCAAACTTTAGATTAAAGTTTGATTTCTACGTTTACACCACTTGGAAGATCCAATTTCATCAAAGCGTCAACTGTTTTTTGAGTTGGGTTGATGATGTCGATCAAACGTTTGTGTGTACGCATTTCGAATTGTTCGCGAGAATCTTTGTATTTGTGAGTCGCACGAATGATTGTGTAGAGGCTACGCTCAGTTGGAAGTGGGATTGGACCCGCAACTTGTGCACCTGTACGAGTAGCTGATTCTACGATTTTTGCAGCCGCTGTGTCGAGTGTACGGTGTTCGTACGCTTTCAAACGGATGCGGATTTTTTTGTTTGCCATCTTTTTCTCCTTTTCGTCTATTTAAGATAATAGGCTAGCTCCACAAGAAAACCGACGCGCGTTGCGTGGCAATGCAACCGAGCGTGTCGCAACCTCTTGCATCAAAGCTAATAGCTGTTTTTCACAGCACCATAGTAGTTTAACACAAACAAAGGCCCAATGCAAGGGATTTGAGAAGATTTTTTTCGTTTTTTTGATGAAAGTGTTTTCGAAAGAAATAGAGTGCTAAAAAAGTTGCTATTATGTAGAAAAAAAGTTCTACTTTTCAGTAGAACTTTTTAACGTAAAGTGATACGCTGATTACCTCTTTTCACTTTTTATTTATTGATTTTCAAGGCTGATTTTATTTCACCAATTGTTGATGCAGTGCTTGTATCTTGAAATGACTTTAACTCTTTATTCCCTCTCTCATCAATAGTTTCAACTGGATTACTATAATCATTTGTGGAACTCGTTGTAAATCCACCGGATTCATCAGCGACAATTACTTTACTATCAGGTAAATTACCAAAATAATCATTTATTTCTTTTTCTGATTTACCACTCAAGAGTTTTTTATAAATTTGTATTGTTTGATTTTCCTTTTGATCAATTCCTGTTGATTCAGCAACGGCGTTTTTTTGTAATGCATACGATACAATCCCAATAGATAGAACTGTTGCTATTAGAGATATGATCTTTTTAGTTTGATTAGCCATTTTTTCACCTACTTTCTTAATACACTTATTATAGGTTTTTGATATATAGTTTAACAGGACAAAAATGTCCTGTTAATTATTTGATATCCTGTTGCCATTCCTGTTTTAGTTTTTTTAATAGCATGTCTTCTTTAATCATTTCTGCGAAGTGTATAGCTGATTTGTAATACTCTTTAGCCTCTTTTTTATCATTCTTATAACTGAGATAATATTTCCATTCAAACATATCTATCAAAGATTTTTTCTGATAGTCTTGAGTTCGTTCCATAATTTGGATTAACCTGTCTAATATTTCTCTAACTTTTTTATAATCACCTAATCTAAAAAACAACCCTAAAGCTAGAAACAGTGTATCTCTCAATACAAATTGCTGATAGATTAATAATTCACCATCATCTACCAATAAC
>NZ_JAJNSA010000154.1:0-3508 GCF_027497875.1 Streptococcus sp. SM3
GCTCTTTATTTCCTTGTGAAAGAAGTGCTCAAAGATCCGGAGCGTCATGTGGCTTCTTTTGGTCGCAATAAAACGCGGAATGCCGGTCAAAACTTCTTGACCCGCTGTATCAACCAAGAAATTGTCGTCACCCAACGGGTTCACCATGTAGGCATGTGGCATCTCTTTAAGATTGGACGGATTCCAGGAACCAACTTCATTATTCAAACTGAATTTGTCAAGAGTATTGGGGGATGGAAAAACGGTGCCTTAACAGAGGATACTGATATTTCCTTTAAGATTATGCAAAGTGGGAAGTTGATTGCTCTAGCCTATAATTCAGAAGCTTTCCAACAAGAGCCGGAAACCCTGAAGAGTTATTATATGCAGCGGAAACGTTGGGCCAAAGGGAATTATGAAGTGGTTCTTTCCAACTTCAAGCATTTATTTGGTAAGGGAAATTGGCGCGTGAAGTTAGAAGTGACCAACTATTCCTGTGTCTTCTTCTGGTTTAACGCAGCCATCGTCTTATCGGACTTGATCTTTTTTGCCAATATTCTGGCCATGTGTATCCATACAGTGGTGCCAGGTGTGCAAATTCCATTTGCCTTTGATTCAGAAAATATCTATATTGCGCAATTGATGTTGTTCAATTGGGTCTTGATGATTGGACTTTATCTGCTTCAGATTAATGTGGCTCTTGCCTCACAATTTGGTCAAGCCACTACCAAGCAAATTTGGTTGGCCTTGGCTGCCTATTTCACCTATTCTCAACTGTTTATCATTGTGTCGATTGATGCCATCTCTTCGATTGTGATGGATAAACTATTGCACCGGAAAGAAACCAAATGGGTTAAAACAAAACGATTCGCAGGATAGGAGAAATTATGAAAACGAAAAAGATGAGATATGTATGGTTTCTAGTCATCCTTTGCATTTTCTGTTTGACCTTGTTTTTAGCGAGAACGAGAAGTAAAGTGGAGATGCGAAATCGAATTTATCATCAGTGGAATGAGCATTTTGTTGTTTCAAAAGGGAAAGAATCCTATGTTCGAACCACCAATGATAGCAATCAAACAGTAGTGTTATCCGAGGCGCAAAGTTATGGAATGCTCATTACTGTTGCAGCTGCTGAAAAAGGACAAGCCCAACAAGCAGACTTTGACCGACTCTATCACTATTATCTAAATCATCGCTTAGAAGGTACCCAATTGATGTCTTGGAAACAAACCATCAGCAATGGAAAAGCAAAAGATGAGGATCATAACGCCACAGATGGAGATCTCTACATCGCCTATGCTCTTCTAAAAGCCGCTCAGAAATGGCCAAAGCAAGCCAAAGACTACCAGGCTCAAGCCAAAGCGATTTTAGAAGATATTCTCGCACACAACTACAATGAAGAAACTGGTGTGTTAACGGTGGGGAATTGGGCTAATCAGGACTCGGAGTTTTATCATTTGATGCGGACGTCTGATACATTGCCAGCGCAATTCCAGATCTTTTATGAAGTGACAAAAGATTCGAAGTGGTTGGATATCAAAGAAAAGATGTTGCAGCAGCTCCAAACGATCAGTTCCCAAACCAAAACAGGTTTACTACCTGATTTCATCTGGGTAGATGAGCAAGGAACGCGCGTAGCGGATCCCAAGACGATTGAATCCAAGTATGATGGTGCCTACTCGTATAATGCTTGTCGCCTTCCATACAACCTTGTTCAAAGTAAGGACAAAACCAGTCAACAATTGGTGAAAAAGATGCTTAACTTTTTCAAGAGTCAAAGAAACCTGTATGCAGGTTATGACTTGAAAGGGAAGGCCTTGAACAATCATCAGGCAGCAAGTTTTTTGGCACCGATAGTCTATGCCTCTGAACATGAAAAAGGCTATTTGAAGTTGGTGCAACAGAACAAGTATATCTTTACACAAGATCTACCTCTGAACAACTATTACGATGCAACCATGACAACCATGATTGCACTTGAATTGTTCTAAATACTTGAGAAGAGAGAGTTCCCCAGGATGGTCTGTCCATTTTGTTGGGACTCTCTTCTTTTGATTCTCGAAAAAAGGAACCAATAGCAATTAGGCAGTCTATTTTTGAAAAATAATTGTGAAAATCACCTGAAAACTACCTGAAAAATCATGCTCTGAGCAGAAAACTTTTATTCTCAAAGGATTTTCTATATAATAGAGGATACAAAGGATGGAAGAGTTTATGTATCGAGTGATTGAAATGTACGGGGACTGTGAACCCTGGTGGTTTTTAGAAGGTTGGGAAGAAGATATCGTGAGTAGTCGGAAGTTTGAAGACTATTACCAGGCTTTGAAATACTACAAGCAGAAGTGGTTGGAGTTAAATGAGCACTTTCCAAGTTATAAGAGTCGGAGTGACCTCATGACGATCTTTTGGGATACCAAGGAGCAAGAGTGGTGTGAGGACTGCAGTGAAGATGTGCAGTTTTTCCACTCGCTTGTCCTCCTAGAAGACGAGCATAAGATCCCTAAAAGCAAGCTCCGCCCAGGCTACGAAAAGGAAAGAGGCAGTCGCAAACACCGTTCTTGTCAATATACACTCGATTCAAAAAAGGGGACGACCCTGTCATAAGAGAAATGCGGAAGATTTTTTAGAGCGATCTAGAAAGTCTTCTTTTTTTGTCTTCTTTTTCGAATAGTATAAGTGAGAGGAGGAACTATGGTTCAAGAAATTGCAAAAAAATTGATCCGCCTGGGAAAAAAGGAAGAAGCTCAGGATCTTTACTTCATTCCTCGGAAGGAGGAGTACCAGGTTTTTATGAGGGTGGGAGATGAGAGGCGCTTTGTGCAATCCTTCCCTTTTGAGGACATGACGGCTATTATCAGCCACTTTAAGTTCGTGGCAGGGATGAATGTGGGAGAAAAAAGGCGCAGCCAGCTAGGGTCGTGTGATTACCCATTAGAGGATGGAATGGTTTCGATTCGCTTGTCGACGGTGGGGGATTATCGTGGTTATGAAAGCTTGGTCATTCGGCTCTTGCATGATGAGGAACGTGAATTGCGGTTTTGGTTTGATCAGTTGCCAGACTTGCAGAAGAAATTGGCCGGTCGTGGTCTCTATCTCTTTGCAGGTCCTGTTGGTTCGGGAAAGACCACTCTCATGCATGCTTTGGCGCAAGAGCGCTTTGCGGACCAGCAAGTCATGTCTATTGAAGATCCTGTCGAGATCAAGCAGGATAATATGCTTCAGCTTCAGCTGAATGACCAGATCGGCATGACATATGACAACCTGATCAAACTCTCCTTACGCCATCGGCCGGACCTTCTCATCATTGGAGAGATCCGAGATAAGGAAACAGCTCGTGCAGTCGTACGAGCTAGTTTGACAGGAGTCACCGTCTTCTCTACTATTCATGCCAAGAGCGTTCGAGGTGTTTATGAGAGGCTCTTAGAACTTGGAGTGAGTGAGGAAGAGCTCAAGATTGTTTTACAAGGTATTTGCTACCAACGATTAATTGCAGGAGGAGGTGTGGTCGATTTTGCGACGGAAAACTACC
>NZ_JAJNSA010000155.1:0-3456 GCF_027497875.1 Streptococcus sp. SM3
TCTTCATCCTCTAACTCTGCCTCTATCTTCTCTTGTTTTTTCCGATTGATAAGAGCAAGTGGTTTTTCAAACAGATAAGTCAAGATGGCAAAGACGACGATTTCTAATAAAATTTTGACCAGATACTTGGGACTCAAGATAAAGCTCATTGCTTCTCTCTTTCCAATCACATCCATAGCTGTCACAAGCACAGCAAAGAATAGACCTGACCCAAGGCGACTCAACCAGCTATCTTTTTCTAACATATCTCGGATATCAATCCCTGAACTGATCCTTCTCACAAAGGCATAAGCCCCCATGGCAATTAGAAGGAACATCTCAGGGAGATAAGCGACTAGGTCTAAGTCTAGGATACTGGATTTCACAAAGGCAGATAGGGTAATAAAGCAGGTCATGCCAAGGACAAGTTCTCCTGCGATTTTTCCATCAAGTAGCATGGTCCGTTCATCTTTTACAATTGGTTCTTTCTTTTGTTTCATATTCTTCCTCTTTCTATTATTAAAACTGTTACTCCCAGAACAGTTGATCCAGCGTCTTATCCAAGGTCTTACAGATGGCAAGGCAGAGACTGAGGGTTGGGTTATACTTTCCCGCCTCAATCAGACCGATGGTCTGGCGCGTCACTCCAATGGCATCTGCAAGATCCCCCTGGGTCATATCATGCTCGACCCGGGCCATTTTTAATTTGAGATTTTTCGCCACATGATTTTCCTTTCTTGTTTTTATAGCTTTATTATACACTATATTTTCTATTTTGCAATATATATATTGCATTTTGTAAAAAATATTTTTGATAAAACTAAGAAAGCCTGGTTTCCCAGGCTTTCTTAGTTTCCTCTTCTTTTTGTTAGAAATGACTGTAGGATATATGATAGTCCCCATCCTAATCCAGCACCCAGTATGACCGTGAGGACAAAGCAAGTGATGGTCGCTAGATCTGGTGATACCATCACTCGATTGACATAGTCTATCGATTTACCACGATCCAGTAAAGACATGCGGTAACTGGCTGGATAGAACCACATCATAAGAATGGGCCCTGTTGTCGCAAAGGCAAAAATAACAAAAGACAAGGCGTTTCGTAAATTCGAGCGAAAACGACCACTTGAGGCGACCATCTCCGCAAAACTTCCGGCGATCAAGGCTGGAATAAAGGCACCTGCACCATGACGCGAAAAGAGAAAGAAGGAGCCGATCACGCAGCCAACTATAAAGATAGATCCAACTCCTTTTATTTTTTCTAGATAATAGCGGTAGATCGTCCCGCCAAACAAGGCTGAAAAGGCAGGAGCATAAAACATATTTCCTTGATGATCGATCAGATTTCCAACTAAGACCCCCAGTCCAATCGCAAGAAAATAGAGGAAAGTGAAGGCTCCAACTTGTTTTATTTGATTCACATTTATTCTATTCATTGGATACTGATCCTAACGATGGCTAATTTTCTTCGAAAGGAAGTCCCCGATAAATTGGACCAGAACGATAAGAATCAGGATCAATAAGGTCGCCACAAAGATGACATCATTGTTAAACATGTTTTTCCCGTAGTTGATGGCCAAGGTTCCTAATCCTCCAGCACCAACGGCACCTGCCATGGCGGTTTCTCCAATCAAGGAAATGATGGTCACTGTTGTTACACGGATCAAATCAGGAAGCCCTTCACGAAGGTAGACACCGACAATATCCCAGAAGGTTGCCCCACTGGCTTGTGCTGCTTCAATCACCCCTCCATCCAACTCGGACAAGACCACTTGGACTTGGCGGGCAAAGAATGGAAAGACAGCCAAAGACAGCGGAACAAGGGCTGCTGTAGGACCAATGGTATTTTTCAAGAGCAAGTAGGTCAAGGGATTAATAAAGGCCAACAAGATAATGAAAGGAATGGCGCGGAACAAGGAAGTAATCTTATCCAAAATTTGGAAAACGATTCTATTTTCGATGACACCACCTGGACGGGTCAAGACTAACAAAAGTCCTGTCACCAAACCTAAAAATCCACCAATAATGAAGGAAATAACGGTCATGTAAAGAGTCAAGTAAATAGCGGTTCCCCATCCATACTGGCCAGACCACCCTAATTTATAGACATTTGGTAAATATGTTTGAATTAACTGGATCATGCTTTTCTCCCATCTTTCACAATAGTCACGGAAACTCCTGCATTTTCTAACTCAGCTTTGGCCGTTTCCAGATTTTGATTTTCACCTGATAAGATGACCACCAATTCTCCAACAGGCGTGTTATCAAGGATCTCGATGTTCCCAAATAAAATGTTGGCAGATACTTGGTACTGCTTGTATATATCATTGATGATGGCTGTATCTGTCACAGAACCTGCATACTTGAGATGCGCCAAAATCGAATCATCAGGCAAGTTCTTAACAATCGCTTGTTGATTGATTTTCACCATGGCTTCATCAATTCCTGTTGCAACGGTAATGAAGTCTTGCGTCAAAGCATTTTTCGGATTCGAGAAGATATCTAAAACAGACCCTTCTTCAATCAGTTCGCCATTTTGCATGACAGCTACCCGGTTAGCAATATCTTTAACAATTTGCATCTCATGGGTGATCAAGACAATGGTTAAACCAAGTTTTTTGTTTAACTCTTGCAACAAAGCTAGAATTTGTTTGGTCGTCTTTGGATCCAAGGCTGAAGTTGACTCATCTGAGATCAAAATTTTTGGATCGTTGGCAAGGGCACGCGCAATCGCTACCCGCTGCTTTTGACCACCAGACAATTGTGCTGGGTAATTCTCTGCACGGTCAGCTAGACCAACCAATTCCAACAATTTCGCCACTTTCTCATTCTTTTGTTCTTTGTTTAATTTAGAATGTTTAAGAGCAAATGCTACATTTTCTGCGACAGTCATTTGAGCCATCAAGTTGAAGTGTTGGAAAATCATTCCGATATCCCGACGTTTCTCCCGAAGGGCAGCCGGTTTCAAGGTCACCTGATCTTGATAAATCACATCTCCGTCCACAGTGATGGTTCCGGCGCTGGGCACTTGCAAGAGATTGATCACCCGAACCAAGGTCGATTTCCCCGCTCCGGAATACCCTACAATCCCATAGATATCGCCTTCATTAATATGAATGGTCACATCTTTGACGGCTTGGATCTGACGTTTCTTTTGCTGGAAGGTCACATCAATGTGGTCCAGCTGAATCATTGCTTTACTCATAACTTGCTATTAACTCCTTTATCAATTCAATATGGGTGTAATAATCGGCGATTTTCACATTTTCGTCGCCCCCATGATCACGGCTGTTGGCATTGCCAATTCCAAAGGCTGCCATCGGTACCTGCAAAGCCTCAAATACCGTATGCATGGGTCCGGTCCCCGCTGTTGTTGGAAGAACAGAGACTCCTTCTCTATAGAAATCTTTGGCCAGCCGAATGACATTTAAAATCGATGGGGCACTCATATCACTTCGGTAACTCATTTCACCGAGA
>NZ_JAJNSA010000156.1:0-3433 GCF_027497875.1 Streptococcus sp. SM3
TCTTTTTGATATACTAAGACAGATAAATTGAATAGGAGAAACGACATGGCTGTATATGGCAGAATCGAAGAAGTATCCGAAACGATACAGAGTAATGAAATTGAAAATAGACTGGATAGGAATCTTGAATCTCATGTGGAAAAAGAAGAACAGGTAGCTTTCCCGTTTTTCAGACTCGTCATTGGAAGTACGATTGCAACGGTTTTTTCTGTGGTGATACCTTTACTTTTAGATATGGTAAGTCCTTCTCAGGCTCAGGATTTGTATATAGGGTGGACTTTGCATCAGGGAGGACAGCTCTACAGTAGTTATTATGCTAGTCACGGTCTTCTTTATTACTTGCTACTTTATATTACCCAAGGAGGTATCCTTTTTGCCTTGGTAGAATGGCTAGCCCTCTTAGGAGGAGGTTATTTCCTCTTTTCTTCAACTGACTATCTGACGGGACAAAGGGAACAAGCCAAGCAACTCCTAACCATATTTTATATTTTGGTATCTGGTCTCGGTTTTGGCGGAGGATATGCAACGATTTTAGCTTTACCATTTCTGTTTGCAGGATTTTCGTTCATAGCAGCTTATCTATCAAATCCTAACCACGACAAGAGATTTTTACGTCTGGGGATCTTTTTGGGTCTATCATTTTTCATAGAGCCTTTTACAAGTCTTCTCTTTACTGTAGTAGTAACGATCGGTTTATTTGTCTTTAATATAGGGCATGGTCGTTTTGTCCATGGAGTTTATCAGTTTTTTGCAGCGGCACTTGGTTTTTCTCTCATCTTTTACCCAGTAGGCTACTATGTGCTTACTTCAGGTGGTTTTGGAGAAGCTATAGGAAGTCTTTTGTATCCGATTGATTCCCTTCAGGTCTTTACCAATCCTCAACTAATGGATAATGTTGTATTCTATGGTTTGTTGACCTTTGGTTTAGGAGCTCTCTTCCTTGTTTTTCTAGGATTGTTCCAATCAAAGGCATCAAGATTATATGTTATTTCAGTACCAGCTAGTTTTGCTTTCTTATTTGTATTAGCCTTGTTGCTTTTTTCTCAAGAACCTCTTCACGGTTCGCGTTTGGTTCTAATCCTTCCGTCTTTACTCCTTCTTTTGATGACCAGTATTCGTGGGAAACACTCAGCTAGAGGAGCTCGTCGTCGAAGAAGAGAGGAGGTTCCAACTTTATGGAAAAAATTCATGAAGGGAAATCTCTACCTACCGATCCTAGTGGTGGTTTATCTGATTGCAGTTCCTTTTGTAGCTCGTTTTGTCTTGCATCCAGCTTCTTATAGAGAACAACATCAAGTGCTAGATAGAGTCAAACAAGAGACGAGTGATGGTGACCAAATCTATATTTGGGATTCACATGTTCAAATGTATAAAGAAAGTCAGCGTTTGGCTGGATCCGTGTTCCCATCCCCTCTTCTTTACACGAGTACAGAAGAGAATAAAACTAGTTTAATCAATGACTTGAAAGAAAACCAACCTAAGGTTATTGTGGTAAACGACAAGGTGGCTCTCTGGTCTGAGGTGGAGACACTCTTAAAAGAAAATTACCAACAAGTAAAGACTGATTACTCAGAGTTTAAAGTCTATAAAATCAAATAACCAAATCAATATCTTGTGTATTTTTAAAAATTTTAGGATTTTTACCACAAGATATTGATTTTTCTTTTTAGAGTGGTATAATACTTTTTAGAAAGAACATTTTAGAAAAGAGCATGCATATGATTGCACTAGAAGAAAAAATTACAATTTTGCCAACTCTCTTCGTCGAAAAACGAGATGGGAGACGTGTTGTATTTGATGTGGACAAGATTGACAAGGCTCTCCACAAGGCGGCTGACAAGGTTATGGATGTGACACCCTTGGTTGAAAAGCGTCTAAATGCTCTGACCGAGCGAATTGTCACAGAAATTCATAGTCGCTTTCCAAAGGGAGTTAAGATTTACGAAATCCAAAATATCGTAGAACATGAACTCCTTGAAGCTAAAGAATATGCGCTGGCTGAAGAGTATATCACTTATCGAACACAGAGGGATTTTGAGCGTTCAAAAGCGACGGATATCAACTTTAGCATCCATAAACTTCTCAACAAAGACCAGGCAGTTGTCAATGAAAATGCTAATAAAGACAGCGATGTCTTTAACACCCAGCGTGATTTGACAGCGGGCATCGTTGGAAAATCAATCGGACTGCAAATGCTTCCTAAGCACGTAGCCAATGCCCACCAAAAAGGGGATATCCACTATCACGATTTGGACTACAGTCCTTATACACCTATGACCAACTGCTGTTTGATTGATTTCAAGGGGATGTTGGAGAATGGTTTTAAGATTGGAAATGCAGAGGTAGAAAGTCCCAAGTCTATCCAGACTGCGACAGCTCAGATTTCCCAAATCATCGCCAACGTTGCTTCTAGCCAGTACGGCGGTTGTTCAGCTGACCGTATTGATGAAGTCTTGGCGCCTTATGCAGAGAAGAATTACCAAAAACACCTCAAAGATGCGGAAGAATGGGTCTTGCCTGAAAAACGGGAAGATTATGCCTGGAAGAAAACGCAAAAAGACATCTATGATGCCATGCAATCTCTTGAGTATGAAATCAATACTCTCTTCACTTCAAATGGGCAAACACCCTTTACTTCGCTAGGTTTTGGTCTAGGAACCAATCGTTTTGAGCGGGAAATTCAAAAAGCTATTTTAAACATTCGTATCAAGGGGCTTGGTTCAGAACACCGTACAGCTATCTTCCCTAAACTCATCTTTACCCTTAAAAGAGGTCTTAATTTAGAAGAAGGTTCGCCTAACTACGACATCAAGCAATTGGCTCTTGAGTGTGCAACCAAACGGATGTACCCAGACGTCTTGTCTTATGATAAGATTGTTGACTTGACAGGTTCTTTTAAGGTGCCTATGGGTTGCCGTTCGTTTCTTCAAGGATGGAAGGATGAAAATGGTGTCGAGGTCAATTCAGGTCGCATGAATCTGGGTGTTGTGACGGTTAATCTGCCTCGTATTGCTCTCGAGTCTGAAGGTGATATGACCAAGTTCTGGGAAATCTTCAACGAGCGGATGAATATCGCTGAAGATGCTCTTGTTTATCGTGTCGAACGCACTAAAGAGGCGACACCAGCCAATGCTCCTATCCTTTATCAATACGGTGCTTTTGGTCATCGTCTAGGTAAAGAAGAAAGTGTTGACCAGCTCTTTAAGAATCGTCGCGCAACTGTTTCGCTGGGCTATATCGGCTTGTATGAAGTAGCGACGGTTTTCTTTGGTAACAGCTGGGAAAGTAATCCAGATGCTAAGGAATTCACGTTAGACATTATTCGTGATATGAAACGCCGTGTAGAAGAGTGGTCTGACCAATATGGCTACCATTTCTCTATCTACTCAACACCGTCCGAAAGTTTGACAGACCGTTTCTGCCGACTAGATAC
>NZ_JAJNSA010000157.1:0-3412 GCF_027497875.1 Streptococcus sp. SM3
TTGGTTGTTGGGGCTGGCTTAACCGCAGGAATTGGAACAGCGGCTTATGGGGCGTCTAATGCAGGGGAAGGGATTCATAACATCCAACTTGGAAATGCAGGGGATGTCCATACGAAATCCTATAATCGCATCCGAGATACGCTTTTTATGGGGAACGACAAGCTGTATCATCAGGTTGGTGGGATCTTTGTGACAGCGAGTTCTATCATGATTCCCATAGGGCAAACTCAGAGCGTTGTCAAGGGCTTGACCCAGTTTGCGATAGGGGAAGCAGGTGCCTATACAGCGGGTCAGGTTGCCTATCATGGGACCAAGCTCCTAGGTGGAAGTGAAGAAGATGCCCAAACCGCAAACTTTATCGGGAATATCGTAGGAGGTTATGCGGCCTCTTCAGCAGCTAGCAAGTTTAGTTTGAACAAGGTGTCCACCAATCCAAGAGAATATAGTTACAATATGATTGAAAATCCTGGGCCACTACTAGAAATTAATGAAACTGCAGCTAAAAGTTTCGCTAGCGGTAAATATAATGTGAAAATATTAGAAGAGGATACGGTCTTTTTTAGAGCAGGAAATTCTGACAGTCCTTTAGGACAATATTATACAAGGGATATCCCTGAGTCAGTAATAAAAGTTAGGATAGAGTCCGCAGTTAAACCTCAGTGGATTGATAGGGATACAGGAGTCTTAACAGGTACATCAGAATTGACTGATATCTATGCTACTAAGTTCCCAAAAGGTACCGTCTATTATGAAGGTCCTACAGGATCTCAAGGAGGAGTATATATTGGTGGCAAAGAACAGATATTTATCAATAAACCCTGGACTATTGATGGAATTCTTAATAATACAACACATCTAGGAGGAATAAGGTGATGGTAAATTTCAAAGAAGAACTAATAGAATTGTTAATTGACTTATTAGGGATTCTATCAGAACATAAGCAGCGTCATAATGTTAATTATTTTATAGGGACGCTTAAAAATATGATAGCAATCATACAAAATATAGAAAATCCTGAACTCCCAAATGAATGTATAGAGAAACTTCGAAAAATGTACAAAAGTATGTTTTTCCCAAGAGATGGTTTATCGGATTTTTATATTCTTGATTCTGATGCTACATATATGACAAAATGTAATACTCAATTTTCGTCATTATTAAATAGAATTGATGCTTTATTAGAAGAATGAGGAAGTTAATGTTAGATTTGAATCTTTTATATAATATATATAAAGAAAATAACAGGGAGTCAGACTGGAAGAAATTTGCTATTGCTCTTTCAAAATCATATTTGTTGGTACCTTTTACTACAAGTGATAGCTCTGATATTCTAATCACATTAAATGGTAGCGATGGTAGACAGTATTTGCCTATATTTACTGATTTTGAATCTATCAATTTATCTAGTTCATTATTTAATAAAAGTGTTAAGTTCGCCAAAGTGGATATAGTATATATTTATAAATTTCTAGAACGTAATTCACCTGTAAAATATGTTGTATTGAATCCTTGTGAAATCAGTGTTTTTATGGACAAAGATTATATAGAATCGATATTATCTTTAATCAATTCACGTAAAATACTTTTTGGAAAGCCAATTGAGGATACAACGTTGATTGAAAACAAGCTTTCAAATATTTTTAAGGAAATTCCTTCAGTTAATAATGTCTTTTTCGTAAAGATACTAGTGAAAGAAGAAAGTAGTTACTTACTAGTCATAGATTATGATGACTCTCAAAATGAGCTACTTCTTTTTGAGAAGATTTCTAAAAAAATTGCGAGTCATAAAATAGACTCTGATTGTCCTTTTGATTTGATATCAAGCAATACAGAGTTAGGAGAAGAAATAATGAAGGATAATCCTCCCATTTACACTCGCTAATATTTTTAAAGGGAAGTACTAAAAAGATGCTCATCATTGCTCGTGTGATTGCAGCACCCGTCAAAGGAGATCTCTACCGTTTTGATTACGGAGCCTGTCTCTATCCAGAAGGAATGGTAGGAGATAGCCTTATCTACTTTAATCATGAAGATGTTTTTAAGGTTGTTCAAGAGGGCTATAGCGATGATGATAATGAGCTTATGTTAGAACATATTGCTTCGGTTGTCTCTACAACAGATATTCCTAAAGGGAATGTTGCTGAGTTGAATGAAGTAAATGAACTAGGAGGCTAATACATGGGGCAAATAGACTATGATCAAATCTATTATCTTCAAGGTAGAGTGAATGCCTACTCCGCCAGCATCTCCTCTGCCCAATCACGGATTACTTCCATTGATGAAAAATTGGAACGTCTTCGTACGGCCAAGAAGTCTGTAGGGGAAATCCAACAAAATGTTCACAATATCAAGTATCCCATCATGCACCGAAATATTCAGCCAGAATGGCAAGGCAAACAAAAGGATGATTTCACCAAGCAGTGGGAAACCTTCTCTAGTGACTATACGAGTTTTCAAACGGAGATGAATACCTTCTATGATGCCATCTGTGATGAAATCACTAGGTTGGAAAACCAAAAAAATGAAGAACATGGCATTATTGGTTGGTGCCAAAGTCAGATTAACAATCTGGGAAATTTCATCGAGAAGTTACTACATACGAAGGAGGGGTAAGGTCATGTATGGAACGATTCAATTATCTGAGGTTCTGTTTAACGCGCACATCAGTAGTTTGACCAAGGCTCAGGCTAGTTTGGCTGGAGTGAGTAAGCCAAACTTTAACACGACATCGGAATCCAAGGTGCTCGATTTGTATCAGGAACAATTCAATGAGCTCTATCAGTTGATGACGAGCTATACGTCCTTATTGGGAACAGACATCGCCTTGATGTCCGCTACAGGAAAAGAATTGGCCCGTACAGATACAGTATTGGGACAAACACTGTTTTCTGGCTTGCAGTAGGGAGGTTCTATGAGTTACAAGATAAAATTTGATGATATTACCTCTGTTCAAGTGGAAAGTCAAAAGACGATGAATGCTTGGGAAGAGGCCATCGCTAGTCTAAATAAGGCTATGAGCGACTTCATCAACAATCAAAATCTCCAAGGTCAGGCTATCTCGAGTATGCGCAGTTACCTAGTAGAGGTACATGGGACTCTTCTTCAAACTCTGGTTAACCTGATGAATGACTACTCAACTAATCTCCTACTGTACAAGGATGGTTACTACCAGATTGATTCAAGCAATCATGCAAAGTTACCGGGTCAGGTGTTTACAACCCTTCATAGTGATTTAAAGAGTTCACGGGACAATCTAAAGAGTGAGATTGAGCTCTTGAACACGACCAAGGACAAGGTTTCAGACTTGGTGAGCTATTCAGGAAGCAGTCATACCAGTACGGTCATGAATTATAACTTCCTCATGAACCAGCTCAAGAACTTGGACAACTCGATCATCCAGTATGAAAGTAAC
>NZ_JAJNSA010000158.1:0-3351 GCF_027497875.1 Streptococcus sp. SM3
GAAAACCAAAGATAACGGTGATTGGTGGAGGGACTGGGATCCCCGTCATTCTTAAAAGTCTGCGTGAAAAAGATGTGGAAATCGCAGCTATCGTAACGGTGGCGGATGATGGTGGTTCATCAGGTGAACTCCGAAAAAATATGCAACAATTGACACCGCCAGGGGATCTTCGCAATGTCCTTGTGGCCATGTCGGATATGCCTAAGTTTTATGAGAAGGTCTTTCAATACCGCTTTTCTGAGGATGCGGGAGCCTTTGCTGGCCATCCATTGGGAAATCTCATTATCGCTGGCCTGTCAGAAATGCAGGGTTCGACCTATAATGCCATGCAGTTGCTGAGCAAATTTTTCCACACAACTGGGAAAATTTATCCTTCCAGTGACCATCCTTTGACCTTGCATGCAGTCTTTCAGGATGGGACAGAAGTGGCTGGAGAGAGTCATATCGCAGACCATACAGGTATGATTGACCATGTCTATGTGACCAATACCCTCAACGATGATACGCCTCTGGCTAGCCGTCGAGTAGTCCAGACCATTCTTGAAAGTGACATGATTGTCCTAGGGCCTGGCTCTCTCTTTACCTCTATTTTGCCCAATATCGTGATTAAGGAAATCGGGCAGGCGCTTTTGGAAACCAAGGCAGAAATCGCCTATGTCTGCAATATTATGACCCAACGTGGGGAGACGGAACATTTTACAGATAGTGACCACGTGGAGGTCCTGCATCGTCACCTTGGTCGCCCTTTTATCGATACTGTTTTGGTGAATATCGAAAAAGTGCCTCAGGAATACATGAATTCCAATCTCTTTGATGAATACTTGGTGCAGGTGGAACATGATTTTGCTGGTCTTTGTAAGCAAGTTCCGCGTGTGATTTCATCTAACTTCCTTCGTCTGGAAAATGGGGGTGCCTTCCACGATGGAGATTTGATTGTGGATGAATTGATGCGGATTATACAGGTGAGAAAATGAGTTTCACAGTAGCAGTAAAAGAAGAAATTCTAGGTCAGCACCATCTAAGCCGGCATGAATTATCTGCCATTATCAAGATGTCTGGTAGTATCGGTCTCTCGACTTCGGGCTTGACCTTGTCAGTTGTGACAGAAAATGCCAAACTGGCTCGTCACCTCTATGAGTCCTTTCTCCATTTCTATGAAATCAAATCAGAAATCCGACACCACCAACGGAGCAATCTCCGCAAGAATCGGGTCTATACCGTTTTTACAGATGAAAAGGTGCAGGACTTGCTGAGTGATTTGCACTTGGCAGACTCTTTCTTTGGCCTGGAAACAGGTATTGATGAGGAGATTTTATCAGACGAGGAAGCAGGCCGTGCCTATCTCTGTGGTGCTTTCTTGGCAAATGGAAGTATTCGTGACCCTGAGTCAGGCAAGTATCAGTTGGAAATCAGTTCTGTTTATTTGGACCACGCGCAAGGGATTGCCTCTCTTCTCCAGCAGTTTTTACTGGATGCTAAGGTTCTTGAGCGTAAGAAGGGAGCTGTGACCTATCTCCAGCGAGCCGAAGATATTATGGACTTCTTGATTGTCATCGGAGCCATGAAGGCGCGTGATGATTTTGAGCGAGTTAAGATTTTACGAGAAACCCGTAACGACCTTAATCGTGCTAATAATGCTGAAACGGCGAATATTGCTCGGACAGTTTCTGCCAGCATGAAGACCATCAACAATATCAGTAAAATCAAAGATATCATGGGCCTAGAAAATCTACCAGTAGATTTGCAGGAGGTAGCGCAGTTGCGAATTCAGCACCCAGATTACTCTATCCAGCAGTTAGCAGATAGTCTCAGCACTCCTCTGACCAAAAGTGGTGTTAACCACAGACTCAGAAAAATCAATAAGATAGCCGATGAACTATAAAACCACGAATCGTAGGACTCGTGGTTCTTTTTTATAAACTAGTAGAGTGTTTTGGTTGTACTTTTTGCTCAGGGTCGATGTAGTTGATGGCGTTGTTAACAGCGGTTGGTGCTTCTCCGAGACCTGTGGCAATCAAATCAATCTTTCCTTCGTAGTAGCAGCAGTCACCGATAGCATAGATACCTGCTTGGCTGGATTCTTGCTTGCTGTTGACGATAATCTTGTGACGGTTGAGGTCCAGACCCCAGTTTTTAAGGTTACCGACAGAAGATTTGAAACCATAGTTAACAAAGAGGTGGTCTAGGTCAATCGTTTCTGTTTCATCAGATTTTACTTTTGTGATTTCAAGTTTATCGAGCGTTTTTCCATCTCCAAGGAGTTGGCTAGGGACGAATGGTGTCTTGATGGTCACTGATGATTCCTGCAAGGCTTGGACACTGTGTTCCAAGGCACGGAAATTATCTCTGCGGTGGACAAGGGTAGTTGGTGCGATTTTTTCAAAAGCCAAAGCCCAATCAACAGCTGAGTCCCCACCACCCAGAATCGTCACTTTCTTACCAGCATATTGCTGGATGTTGGAAACGTGGTAGTGGATATTTTCATAATCCTCAACGCCTTCTAGTTCTAGAGGACGTGGTTTGAAGGCACCGCCACCCATAGCGATGATAACTGTTTTAGTCAGGTGACTTCCTTTAGAAGTTGTGATGACAAATCCTTCTTCTTGTTTTTCAATCTCAAGAACCGTTTCGTTGAGATGAATAGGGGTATCAAAGCCATTTAATTGCTCGATTAGACGGTTAGTCAACTCTTCTCCAGTCAGGTTTGGGAAACCAGGGACGTCTAAAATTTCCTTTTCAGGATAGAGAATAGCAGGTTGTCCACCTAGTTGGGGAAGAGAGTCGATGATTTGGACCTTGGCTTGGCGTAGGTGGGCATAGAAGGCTGCAAAAAGACCGACAGGACCGCCACCTACAATGGTAATATCATAGAGTTGAGACATGGTTTCTCCTTTGCTTTTTCTAGTCAGTTTATTTTATCATATTTTTTCTTTAATTTAAAATGAAGTAGGATAGGGAAAAAAATGTCAGAAAAATGGTATAATAGAAAGGAACGTGTTTGGACAGAGAGGAGACAGCAGATGAACTTTCAACAATTATCCAACCTGCAATATTGGACTAGCTTGTTTTCTAGTCCTTGGAGTATTGCCATCAATGTGTTTGATATTTTGATTGTGGCCTATATTTTATATCGTTTTACAAAAGCGATAGCTGGCACCAAGATTATGATTTTGGTGCGTGGGGTCGTGATCTTTGTATTAGCCCAGGTTGTGGCCAATATCCTTGGTTTAACAACGATTTCTTGGTTGATTAATCAAATTATCACCTATGGAGTCATTGCAGCAGTTGTGATCTTTTCTCCAGAGATTCGGACTGGTTTGGAACGTTTGGGAAGGGCGACAGATTTCTTTT
>NZ_JAJNSA010000159.1:0-3230 GCF_027497875.1 Streptococcus sp. SM3
AGGGGGTCCAAATAATTTCAGCTTAAGCTCTTTTTTCATTGCAAGCGCCTCCAAAAACTTCATATTAATACTATAAAAAAAAAGTTGGCTTTTAGCAAGTAATTTATCCAAATAAAAAGAGACTGAGAACGATTCTTTCTCAATCTCTACACTTCCTACTAAAAGTGTTGATTAATTCACTTCAAAATTCGGTTGATGAGCAAATAAAGCCTTTGTTGCTTGGTAGACGTGGTAAGCGACATCTTCATTGTTCATGGTGTAAAGATGGACACCTGCCACATCTTGAGTGACCAAATCAACGATTTGATCGACTGCATAGGCAAGTCCTGCTGCTCTGAGTGACTTTGGATCATGCTCATACTTGTCTAAAATCGCTTTAAACTTCCGTGGGATATGAACATTTTCACAAGTCTTAAGGAGGCGAAGGGCCTGATTGCGATTAAGAATCGGCATCACTCCTGCATGAATAGGAACATTGATCCCAGCCAAGGTACACTTATCTTGAAAATCATAGAAACGCTCATTGTCAAAGAAAAGTTGAGTGACCAAGCTAGAGCACCCTGCATCTACCTTCTTTTTAAGATTTTGAATATCTGAAATTTGGTTTGGAGAATCTGGATGTCCCTCAGGATAGCAGGCACCAATTACCTCAAAATGGGGCGCTTCTGTTTTGATAAATTCAATCAGATCCGTTGCATAACGAAAATCTTTTAAAGGTTCCACACCAGGGATAATATCCCCACGCAGAGCCAAAATCCGATGAACCCCTACTTCATCTAACTCATGAAGAGTATCGGCCACTTTTTCCTTGCTCAAATAGACGGCTGGTAAGTGAGCAATTGTCGGAATAGACAATTCATTTTGAATATAATTGGCTAAAGCAACCGTCGTCTCTTTGATATTATATTTATTATTGCTAGCGGTTACACTAATAAAGTGAGGAGCTAGCTCCTGCATATTTGCCAAGGCACGTAAGAGTTTGGCATTGCCTACTTCAGGATTTGGAGGAAAAACTTCAAATGACAGAGACGGTGTGTGTTGTGACATATTCTATCCTTTTCTTTTGTTTCTTTGATCAAGAACTCTGAGCCACTATTTCTAAGATAAGGGAACGATTCGAAAACCCTCTACACGATGATAGAAGGTCCTCGAAACAGTTCTTACAAGTGTTCACGCGCTTCTTTAGCAGCATTCACTAGTTTGATCAAGCTTTCTTTTGTTTCTTTAATTCCACGAGTCTTCAAACCACAGTCAGGGTTGATCCAAACTTTGCCACTTGGTACTTTAGCCAAGATTGCTTCGATGGTGTGATCAATTTCACCGTCTTGTGGGACACGTGGTGAGTGGATATCGTAAACCCCAGGTCCAACTTCTGTTTGGAAGTTTTTCGCTTTCAACTCATCCAAGATTTCAAGGTTTGAACGGCTTGCCTCAAATGAGATAACGTCTGCATCCAAGTTGTCGATAGCAGGGATGATATCTGTAAATTCTGAGTAACACATGTGAGTGTGGATTTGTGTATCTGGCGCTACAGTTGAGTGTACCAAACGGAAGGCTGGAATCGCCCAGTCAAGGTAATCTTCGTACCAGTCGCTACGACGAAGTGGCAATTTCTCACGAAGAGCAGCCTCGTCGATTTGGATGATTTTCACGCCTGCAGCTTCAAGGTCAAGAACTTCATCCTTGATAGCAAGAGCGATTTGAAGAGTAGAATCCTTGATAGAGATATCTTCGCGTGGGAATGACCAGTTAAGAATGGTAACAGGTCCAGTCAACATCCCTTTAACAGGTTTATCTGTACGGCTTTGTGCGTAGCTAGACCATTTCACAGTGATTGGGTTAAGACGAGTAACATCTCCCCAGATGATTGGTGGTTTCACCCCACGCATACCGTATGATTGTACCCAACCGTTTTTAGAGAAGAGGTAACCTGACAAGTTTTGACCGAAGTACTCAACCATGTCGTTCCGTTCAAATTCACCGTGTACAAGAACATCAAATCCAACTTCTTCTTGCCATTTGATCCATTCATCAATTGTTTCAGCAAGGAAGGCATCGTATTCTTCTTGAGTCAATTCACCCTTACGGAAGGCCAAACGTTTAGCACGAACTTCTTTCGTTTGAGGGAATGAACCGATGGTTGTTGTTGGAAGCGCTGGAAGTTTGAAGGATTCTTTTTGGATTTCTTCGCGTTCTGCGAAAGCTGGCAAACGAGTGTAGTCTGCTTCTGTCAACGCTGCGATACGAGCATGAAGTTCAGCATTTGCTCCGACACGTTCGGTTGCAAAGAGTTCTTTGTTGGCAGCAAGAGCTTCTGCACCTTGACCATTGCGGATGGCATCCAAATCACGCAATTCACCCAATTTTTCAACCGCAAAGGCGAAGTGGTCCAAAATAGCTGGTTCAAATTCTTCATTAGCAGTTGTAAATGGCACATGAAGAAGGGAGCAAGAAGTCGTCAAGACAACCTTTTCAGCTGGAACTTGATCCAAGATTTCTAAGCTCTTTTCATAGTTGTTGCGCCAGATGTTTTTCCCATTCACAATACCAGCATAAAGGGTCTTATCAGCTGGGAAGCCACCTTTCACCAATTCAAGTGTTTTCTTCCCTTCAACAAAGTCAAGACCAATACCATCTACTGGCAAGTTCACAAGGTCAGCGTAGACATCACGAACATCACCAAAGTAGGTTTGAATCAAGACTTCAAGGCCTTTCTTGTCCGCCAAGAGTTTGTTGTAGAGGTTCAAGAAGAGGGCTTTTTCTTCAGCTGACAAATCTTTGACAAGAGCTGGCTCATCGAGTTGGATACGAGTCGCACCAAGCTCTGCCAATTTTGCAAAGACTTCTTGGTAAGCAGCAACCAGGCTGTCGACGAAGTCTTCCGCTTTCACACCATCTTCAAAGTCAGATAATTGAAGGAATGTGAAGGGTCCAACGACTACTGGACGAGTGTTGATTCCCAATTCTTTAGCTTCTTGGTACTCATCAAAAATCTTGTGACCAGCCAATTTCACTTCTGTTGTTTTTTCAAATTTAGGAACAATGTAATGGTAGTTCGTGTTGAACCATTTTTTCATTGGAAGGGCACGCACATCCCCTTTTTCACCTTGATAACCACGCGCCAAAGCAAAGTATTGTTCAAGGTCTGTCAAATCCAAGTTTTGAACAGATGCAGGCACGACGTTGAAAAGGAAGGCTGCATCAAGAAAATTGTCGTAATGTGAGAAGTC
>NZ_JAJNSA010000160.1:0-3204 GCF_027497875.1 Streptococcus sp. SM3
CGGTAACCTGGGATAGCTTTCTTAGGTTGCTCACCTGCTTCTGTTGGATAGTTTGGAATTACATTTCCATCTTTATCCTTGAAGACTGTTGTTACTTTCTCATAGACGTGTTCTACATCGCCATTTGGAAGTTTCTTAGTCTCTACGAAGCGGTAGCCTGGGATAGCTTTCTTAGGAGTTGTACCTTCTTCAGTAGTTGTTCCTGGAATTACATTTCCATCTTTATCTTTGAACACTGTTGTTACTTTTTCGTAGATGTATTCTGTATCTCCATTTGGAAGCTTCTTAGTTTCCACTACTTTGTATCCTGGAACCTCTTTTGGAGTTTTAGCTGAAGTTGTTCCTTCTTCTGTTTCTGTTCCTGGAATTGGGTTACCGTTTTTATCTAAGTGTTTTGTAGTTACTGGTTCGTAAACGTGTTCTGTGTCTCCATTTGGAAGTTTCTTAGTCTCTACGAATTTGTAACCTGGAATTGCTTTCTTAGGTGTTGTTCCTTCCTCAGTTGTTGTTCCTTCGATTACGTGTCCTTCTGAATCTACGAATGATGTCGTTACTTTTTCGTAAACATATTCTGTATCTCCATTTGGAAGTTTCTTAGTCTCTACTACTTTGTATCCTGGAATGTTCTTAGGATCTTTTGTTCCTTCTTCTGTTGTTGTTCCTGGGATTGGGTTACCGTTCTTATCTACGTGTTTAGTTGTTACTGGTTCGTAGATGTGTTTAGTGTTCCCTTTTTCATCCGTCTCAGTCTTAACAAGTTTGTATCCTGAGATTTTTTCTGATGGATTCTTACCATCTTTAGATGGAACTAACTCTTTACCATTCTTATCAACAAATACTGTGTCAGGACGAACTGTTGGTGTGTAAGAAGCTTTGATTGTCTTACCATTCTTATCTTTACGTACAACTTCTACTGGAGTAGCTTTTCCTACGAAGTTTGGTTCTGGAGTGAATGTTACTTTACCATCTTTATCGATTGTGTAAGTTCCTTCTCCTGGTACTTTCTTCTCAGTTGATCCATCTTTAAATGTTGGGGCTACTGTAGTGTCTACATCACCTTTGAATACTGGAGTATTAGATTGAGGTTGTCCTTTAGCACCTTCAGATACTACGTTTTCTGTAGTTGTTTTACCTAATACTGTTGGTGTGTATTTAGCTGTTACTGGAGTTCCGTTTTCGTCAACACGTTTAACTGTTACACCTTTAGCTTTTCCTACGAAGTCTTTTTCTGGAGTGAATGTTACTTTACCGTTCTTATCGATTGTGTAAGTTCCTTCTCCTGGTACTTTCTTCTCAGTTGTTCCATCATCAAATGTTGGAGCTACTTTTTCATCGATTGGTACTGTTACAGTTTTACCGTTTACTTTAGTAGTTCCTGGTGTGAATACTGGAGTTTCTGATTGAGGTTGTCCTTTTTCACCGATTGATGTTACGTCTTTACCTGTTGGAGTTACTGGTAATACTACTGGAGTGTAAGTAGCTGTTACTGGTGTTCCATTTTTGTCAACACGTTTAACTGTTACACCTTTAGCTTGACCTGTGAAGTCTTTTTCTGGAGTGAATGTTACTGTTCCGTCTGGATCTACTGTGTAAGTTCCTTCTCCTGGTACTTTCTTCTCAGTTGAACCATCTTCGAATGTAGCTGGTTTAGTATCATCAAGATCTACAGTTTTTTCTACACCGTTAACTGTTGTTGTACCTGGTGTGAATACTGGAGTTCCAGTTTGTTTAGCACCTTGTACATCAGTTGTAGTTACACCTTTTGCTTTTGGTGTTACTGGTTTAACTGTTGGTGTGTATTTAGCAGTTACCTCTGTTCCGTTTTTGTCAACACGTTTAACTGTTACACCGCTAGCTTTACCAGTGAATTGTGGTTCTGGAGTAAATGTTACTACACCATTTTCATCGATAGTGTATGTTCCTTCTCCTGGTACTTCTTTCGTAGTTGAACCATCATCGAATGTTGGTTTAACAGTTTCGTCGATTTCTACAGTTACTTCTTTACCATTAACTGTTGTTTTACCATCAGTGAATACTGGAGTTCCAGTTTGTTTAGCACCTTGAATATCTTCTGAAATTGCATCTTTTGATGTTGGTGTTACTGGTTTAACTGTTGGTGTGTATTTAGCTGTTGCTGGAGTTCCATTTGTATCTTTACGTTGAACTTCAACTCCTGTTGCTTTACCTGTGAAGTTTGGTTCTGGTTTGAATGTTACTTCACCAGTTTCTGGGTTGATTGTGTAAGTTCCTTCTCCTGGTACTTCTACTGATGTCTCATCAGTTGGTTCACCAGTTTCTGGATCGATTAATTTAGCTGGTACAGTTGGATCGATTGGAGCTTTTTCGTGTCCTTCAGTGAATGTTGGAGTTCCGCTTTGCTCTTGACCTTGTGCACCTTCAGAAGTTACCCCTTTAGCAGTTGGCTTAACAGGTATGATATTTGGAGTGTAAGTTGTTGTTACAGCTGTTCCGTTTTTATCTTTCGCTTGAACTGTTACTGGTTGAACTGGACCTGCGTAAGTTTTATCTGTTGGGGTGAATACTGCAACTGGATCTTTACCATCTTCTGTTTTAAGAGTGTATTTACCAATTACATTTCCTTTTGGATCTTTAGCTGGTACTTCTGGTGCAGGTTGTCCATCTTCACCTAATAATGTGTAAGTATCTGGATCGATATCCACAGATTTTTCTGTTTTAGCTCCTGTTACAGGGTCTTTAACAACCGCTGATCCACCTGTGAATTTAACTGGTTGTTCTTGTGTTTGACCTTGAATGTCACTAGAGATAGCTGGTTCTGCTTTTGGAGAAGTTCCTACCACTGTTGGTGTAAATGTACCAGTTGCTGGTGTTCCATTTGTATCTCTACGTTGTACTTTTACACCTTTAGCTTTTCCTACGAAATCTGATTTTGGTTTAAAGTGAACCGTTCCATCTGGATCTACTCTGTATGTTCCTTCATCTGTTACAACTTCATCAACTTCTTGTCCTGTAGTTGGATCAATTAGTTTAGCAGGTACATTTTCATCGATAGGCACTTCTTTTTCTACACCATCGATGTTTGCTTTACCACCTTTAAATACAGGTGTTCCACTTTGTTCTGCACCTTGAATATCCGCTGTTGTTACATCGTCTCCTTCTGGGTCAGCAGGTACTACTACCGCTGTATAGTCAGCTGTTACAGGTGTTCCGTTTGTATCTTTACGT
>NZ_JAJNSA010000161.1:0-3177 GCF_027497875.1 Streptococcus sp. SM3
GGATATCTTGCTCACCAAGATCCCTCAAGAACGAAATCAATTTCTCATCCCGTAGGGCAGGTCCTATGTTGACCATTCCTGGCAAAATCACGCAAGAATACTCTTCTATACGGATTTGATCTAGTGTTTTCGTTGGTTGACAAGGCAAGCCATCCTCAGAGACCACCATCGAATGATCTGAAGCGGCATAATCAATCGTACTATCATAAGACAGAGCTAAAGTACTTGTTAAAGCGGTTATCTCACAAAGAGAAAAATTAGGATAAATGATACAAAGTACTTTTTTCATACGCAACATCCTCTATTTTACCGAAAAACAGAGGCTGGGTTGCAACCTCTGGATTTCTTTTTATCATTTACTAGTTAGGCTGAATTGAGTTTCGGCTAAAATTGAGCACGCCCTAACCTCTGGGTGAAAAAGATAAATCTTCCTAGAAACTAGAGTTTCTGCGTCAGATTTCCTATTTTCACTGTGAGGTTTTAACGGGCTTTGCATCTTACTTCTCCGTAAACTCTCCGTCTACGACGTCATCACCTGCGTTGCCTGATGCTTGTGCGCCTTCTGCTCCTGCTTGGGCTTGTTGCGCTGCTGCAGCTTGTTCGTAGAGTTTAACAGCCAATGCTTGTGCTTTTTCGTTCAAGGCTTCAAGTTTTGCTTTCATTTCTTCAAGGTTACCTGATTCTTGAGCTTTCTTAAGATCATCAAGTCCAGCTTGAGCTGCGTCACGTTCTGCATCGAAGCCTTTGCCTTCAGTTTCTTTGATTGTCTTTTCAGTCGCAAAGATAGCTTGGTCTACTTCGTTACGAAGGTCTACTTCTTCTTTACGTTTCTTATCTGCTTCAGCGTTTGCTTCTGCATCTTTCATCATGCGGTCGATTTCTTCGTCTGTCAAACCTGAGTTCGATTGGATAACAATTGTTTGTTCTTTTTGAGTTCCAAGGTCTTTCGCCTTAACAGATACGATACCGTTCTTATCGATGTCGAAAGTTACTTCGATTTGAGGAATTCCACGAGGTGCAGCTGGGATATCAGTCAATTGGAAGCGTCCAAGAGTCTTGTTATCTGCTGCCATTGGGCGTTCACCTTGAAGAACGTGGATATCAACGGCTGGTTGGTTGTCTGCTGCAGTTGAGAAGACTTGTGATTTAGATGTTGGAATCGTAGTGTTGCGGTCGATGAGTTTTGTGAAGACTCCACCCATTGTTTCGATACCAAGTGACAACGGAGTTACGTCAAGAAGGACAACGTCTTTCACGTCACCAGTGATCACACCACCTTGGATCGCAGCACCCATAGCCACTACTTCGTCAGGGTTCACTGATTTGTTTGGTTCTTTACCAGTTTCAGCTTTAACAGCTTCTACAACGGCAGGGATACGAGTTGAACCACCGACAAGGATGACTTCGTCGATATCTGACAAGCTCAAACCTGCATCTGAAAGGGCTTGACGAACTGGAGTTTTCGTACGTTCTACAAGGTCACGAGTCAAATCGTCGAATTTCGCACGAGTCAAGGTCATTTCCAAGTGAAGAGGTCCAGCAGCGCCTGCAGTGATGAATGGCAAGCTGATTTGAGTTGAAGTCACACCAGAAAGGTCTTTCTTCGCTTTTTCAGCTGCATCTTTCAAACGTTGAAGCGCCATCTTGTCTGTTGACAAGTCGATACCATTTTCTTTCTTGAATTCTTCAACCATGTAATCGATAATTTTTTGGTCAAAGTCGTCACCACCGAGTTTGTTATCCCCTGCAGTTGCCAATACATCAAAGACACCATCACCCAATTCAAGGATAGATACGTCGAATGTACCACCACCAAGGTCGAATACCAAGATTTTTTCTTCTTTATCAGTCTTATCCAAACCATAAGCAAGGGCTGCTGCTGTTGGTTCGTTGACGATACGTTCTACTTCAAGACCAGCGATTTTACCAGCGTCTTTTGTTGCTTGACGTTGTGCATCGTTGAAGTAAGCTGGAACTGTGATAACAGCTTTCGTTACTTTTTCACCAAGATAATCTTCAGCATAACCTTTCAAGTATTGAAGAATCATAGCTGAAATCTCTTGTGGTGTGTATTCTTTACCGTTAGCAGAAACTTTTTCAGAAGTACCCATCTTAGATTTGATAGAGATGATGGTATCTGGGTTTGTAACTGCTTGACGTTTTGCAGCGTCACCAACGATGATTTCACCGTTTTTGAATGACACAACAGATGGAGTTGTGCGGTTACCTTCTGGGTTTGCGATGATTTTTGATTCAGTTCCTTCAAGAACTGCTACTGCTGAGTTTGTTGTACCTAAGTCAATACCGATAATTTTAGACATATGTTTTTCTCCTTGTTATTTTTTCTCTTTTTTTCTTTCTGATACTCTTCTTAAGTGGCGACGCCGTCAGAGCTTGACTTCGTCAATCTCTTTGACTAAACTTTGAGCCTAAGGTCTCAAAGTTTGCGAAGATACCGCCACGGCGAAGAGTATCGCCTTCGGTTCGCTTCGCTCACTATTGGCAAAGCCGAACCAATGTTAATCTTTCTTTCATAGTTTAGTGTCGTTTCGGACAAGGTAGCCTAATTATATACTACTACCATAGCCGGTCTTAAGATGCGGTCATGGAGTTTGTAGCCTTTTTGGAAGACTTGTGCGATGGTGTCTGCTGGATGTTCATCATCTGCAGGCAAGGTTTGGATGGCCATGTGGTAGTTATGGTCAAAGGCTCCGTCCGCTGGAATTTCTTCGATTCCTTCTTCTTTCAGAGCATGTACCAAACTTTCTTGGACCATTTCCAAGCCCTTCTTCACATCATCTGTCAATCCTTCGACGGCAAGGGCACGTTCGAGGTTGTCCAGTGATGGTAAGATCGCTTTTGCCAAATCTTGGCTACGGTATTTTTGTAATTGTTGACGTTCTTCATTGGCACGGCGCTGAATATTTTGCATTTCTGCATGAGCACGAAGGTATTTGTTTTCAAATTCCTCGGCACGCGCTTGTGCTTCTTCTAACTCAGAAGGTTGGTTGCTTTCCTCTACAACTTCTTCGGTTGTCTCGGCAACTTCCTCTTCTTTCACGTCTTCTTTTTTGATATCTTCTGTCAAGGCATACACCCCTTTCATTTGGTCTTAATTTACTTCATAATGGTTGCTGTTGAGGTAACGGTAGTAGTCCGTCAACTTCATAACCAGTA
>NZ_JAJNSA010000023.1:0-28313 GCF_027497875.1 Streptococcus sp. SM3
GTGGGACAGAAATCGGTAATTCGTTAGAATTCGATTTCGTCGTCCCACCTCCGCACAGTTGAGTAGGGCTGTAAAAGCTGATGAAATCAGCGTAGTAGAGCCCACTCAACCACTGCGTCTTGCTTGATAATCCAAAAACAATTAAGAGGCTAGGATTTCTGTCCCACTCTCTAAACGTATAGGAACTAATTTTTAAAATGATTCATGATATACGAAAACTTTCCGCCGTGAGAAAAGTGCTTGAAACATGATAATTTCAAGCACTCGGGAGTTTTGAAACCTTAGGTTCAAAACTAAGTCATGGAACTTCGTAGAAGTTCGCTGACGTCCGTACTCACCTAAGGAAAGTTTTTAAGTTGACTTTATCTATATTCTAAGGATTGGCAAAAAATAACGATCCTTTCTTTTTTTAAAGTGTTTACCCTCAAAAATTCTGATAGTTTACGAATCGTTTACGGTTGGTGGAATCGCTTGCAAAACAGGATCGTAAAAGAGTATACTAAATAAGGAAAAACATTTTTAAAAAGGAGTTTAGGATGAAGAAGCACTATTTTCGCTCAGCTGTAGCAGCCTTGCTTCCGCTTTTGTTGATTGCTCAACCTGTTGAGGCCTGTACGGGGTTCATCATCGGAAAGAAACTGACGGCCGACGGCTCGACCTTGGTAGGACGTACCGAAGATTTAGAGCCCAACCATAATAAAAATTTTGTGGTCAGAGAGCGTGTCTACAATAAAAAAGGTGCCATCTTTGAGGATGCCGCCAACGGTTTTCAATATCCCTTGCCAGAGATTAGCTATAAGTATACAGCAGTCCCAGATGTCACCCCAGATCAGGGAATTTTTGACGAAGCAGGATTCAATGAATATGGGGTTTCCATTTCTGCGACTGTATCTGCTTCAGCAAATGACAAAATCCAAAAAGTGGATCCCTATGTCAAGGATGGTTTGGCAGAATCCGGCTTAACCAGCATTGTTCTCCCAAGTGTGAAAACCGCAAGAGAAGGGGTTGAACTCATTGCTAAAATCGTTGAAGAAAAAGGTGCTGCAGAAGGAAATATTGTGACCATTGCCGATAAAGAAGGTGTCTGGTATATGGAAATCCTATCTGGTCACCAATATGCGGCCATTCTCTTTCCAGAAGACCGTTTTGCAGTCTTTCCAAATACTTTCTTCTTAGGCCATGTTGATTTATCGGATACAGAGCGTACGATTGCCTCAAAAGATCTTGAAAAAGTCGCCAAGGACGCAAATAGCTATAAGGAAGTGGATGGAAAATTCCATGTTTCTCAATCCTATAATCCGCCTTTGCAAGAAGCAGATCGCTCGCGGGTTTGGTCGGGGATCAAATCTCTAGACCCAAGCTCTCCTGTTAAATATGACGATGCGTCCTTTGACCTTCTTCATACAACTGATCGGAAATTAACACTCCGCGATGCCATGAATCTCCAACGCAATCGTTTGGAAGGAACCAAATACAAACCACAGGATCAAATGGAGTTGGATGGAAAAGGCATCCCGAAAAAAGGAGAGTTTGATGCTGTTTATAAATACCCCATCTCCAATCCAAATGTCATGGAGGCCCATATTTTCCAACTGAAAGACGAGGTCCCAGCAAGTGCGGGTGGAGGCACCATGTGGCTGTCGATGGGCAGTCCGCGGAATGCTCCTTACCTACCGTACTATGGCAATATTCTCAACACCTATCAAGCCTACCAAGAATTAGGGGATCATTACAATGACCGCTCCTGGTATTGGACCATTTCAAGAATCAATGACCTTGTAGCCAAGTATCCTGATTTATTCGAAGATGGGGCGATTCGTACTGAAATGGAACGGTTGGAATCTCAGTGGATGGTTGAACAAGATCTGAGTGATCAGGAACAAATTGCCCTTGCTTCTCAGCCTGAAGAAGCGAGTAAGAAGGCAACAGAGGGAGGAATAGCGAGAGCTGAGAAAACCTTTGAACGCTTGCAAGAAATTAGAAAAGAAGCAGAACAAAAGGTAGCAGATGAACACGGAAAAAGTGCTCTGCAAGATCTAGAAGACGAAGAAGATGCTGCTTATGAAGAGAAAATTGATCTAGTTGATTTTGACTATGATTACATTTTAGCAGCAGGCTTGTTCGGAGCAACCCTTCTAGCGATTGTGATCTACCTGATTCGCTCAAAGAAACAAAAGGGAGGAAAACAAGATGACTAAAATTCAAAGAGCCTCAATCTATCTTTTTCTACTGTTTGCAGGAATTGGCTTGGAGTTTGAACTCGGTCATCTTTCTCAACAAGAATTTAGCCAGTCTGCCGGCAGAGATTTGGTCTTAAACTTGTCTGTCTTAGCTGCTATTATTATCCCACTCTATCTCTTTTCAAAACGATTGGCCAAGCAGTTGTCTGTCCCAACCTATCTCTTATGGATTGCTATGTTTGGGGGTGCCTTCGTAGCAGGCTGGTTGAGCTTTTCAGGTAATAGCTTGATCGATATTATGAATAG
Source organism: Streptococcus sp. SM3 (assembly GCF_027497875.1). The sequence continues at coordinate 2,487 of NZ_JAJNSA010000023.1, forward strand.
CCATGTGATCAAGGATGCCACTGTCTTTAACAAGTGGACCGATGCCTTGACAGCCCCCTTCTCTGAGGAATTCTTTAAGGCTCTGGTTGCCTTTTGGGTTGTCTTGATGGTTGGCAAGAAAGATCTAAAAGCGATTCTAATTGCAGGCTTGGGCTCTGGCTTTGGTTTTCAAATCATTGAGGATTTAGGGTACGTTGCCCGCCAAACAAAAACTAGCCAATTAGCCGCCGTTACTGAGGCCATTAATCGTATTTCTGGTGGATTAGCTTCACACGCCCTCTATACAGCAGTTGTATCCGTTGGTGTCTTCCTCTTGTTGTCTCAAGTGACCCAGCAAAAGGAAAAACTCTTTGGACTCTGGTGTGTTGTCTCGACAGTAGCCAATCACTTCTTATGGAATTCTCCGTTTTATGAAACAGACCATCGGATCAATCTTCTCGTCGGACTGCTCTTTGCCGTCCAAGTAGGGACCTTTATCGAAGTGGTTCTCTATACCAAGAAACATCCCGATCTGCCATTTTTAAAACAATAAGAAAATCTTTTACAAACATAAAAGAACTAAGACGTCGGTCTTAGTTCTTTTAGAATGTAAACAAACTGTTTTTTACATAAAACAATCTAAGTGATGAAGAATAATTAAAACTGATAATACCAGTAGGCTCGTTCAAACATATATTGAAACTTTCCGCAGTGAGAAAAGTGCTAGAAATTGGATTATTTCTAGCGCTCGGGAGTTTTGGAACCTTGGGTCCAAAACTAAGTCATGGAACTTCGAAGAAGTTCGCTGACGTCCGTACTCACCTAAGGAAAGTTTCAAAAATGACATTGTCTTCAATCTGAAAACGAAAAACATATCTTAGTTCTTTCATTTTCTCAATTCTTGTAAGAGTGTTTTTGCTTTTTCTAAATTGAAGGGTTTGTTTTCAAGGAGTTGGCTGACCAGACGGGGAACTTCCTCTTCCTTAGCTCCTGCTAGAAGGGCTAGAGAGCGTGCTTGGAGTTTCATATGTCCTGCTTGAATCCCTGTGGTGACTAGGGCCTTTAGGGCAGCAAAATTCTGCGCCAAACCGAGCGACGCGATAATACCGGCTAATTCGATAGCAGAAGGTTCTCCTAGTAAACGGTGGCTGACTTGAACCGTAGGGTTGAGGCCAATGGAGCCTCCTTTTGTTGCAACTGGCATTGGCAAGGTGATCTCACCATAGAGTTTTTTCTCTTCCGGCTGACTTTTCCATTGGCTCAAGCCCTTGTATCGGCCACTTTGTGCAGCATAGGCATGGCCTCCAGCTTCGATGGCCCGCCAGTCATTGCCTGTAGCAAGGACCAGGGCATCAATCCCGTTAAAAATTCCCTTGTTATGAGTGGCTGCACGGTAAGGATCCACTTGAGCCAGTTGGCTAGCTAGCTCCATCCGGTGAGCAATCTCAATGGCTTCCTCAGGATTTCGACTCAGTGCTTTAAAATCGATAGTGCACCGTGCACTCACCAAAGAGCGCGTGGCCAAGTTGGATAAAATCGCCATTAAGGCCTGACCACTAGAGAGTTCTTGGATGCGATCGGTCAGCGCTTCCAGCATGGTGTTGAGCATATTGGCCCCCATGGCCTCTTTAGGATCGACAGCCAAGTAGACAATGAGAAAGTCCCCCTTGTTTTCGACCCAAAGATCCCTTGCTCCGCCTCCACGCTTGACGATAGAAGGATAGGCTTCATTAGCTAGCTGAAGAAGAGTTTCCTTGTCTTCTAGGATGCGCTTGCTAGCCATTTCCACATCCCTAACATCTGTCAGAGCAATCTCACCGATCATTTGACGTTGGTGCACTTGGGTGGTGAAACCGCCCGAACGTTGGATGAGCTTGGCTGCAAAGCTGGCTGCAGCAACGACGGAAGGCTCTTCTGTGACCATAGGAAGGACATAGTCACGACCATTGATCAGAAAATAAGGAGCGAGGCTAAAAGGCAGATCAAAGGTCGACAAGACATTTTCCGTCAGTTGATCTGCAATAGAGAGGGGGAGTCCCTTTTGTTCTTTTAAGATCTGTGCTTCATCCCAAGTTAAGAGGCCTTCCTTTAGTAAGGCCTCTATGCGTTCTGTGGGCGAAAGTTTTGCAAAACCTGGTAATCGTGCCATTATTTTTCTACTTTCTGGTAAGTGCGTTGGTGTTCCTTGATCTCTGTCAAAGCATAAGTTTGAAGCGTAGCAGGTTCAAACACTTGATTGCCACTAGAGTCTAGATCTACTTCCTCATAAAAGAGTCGTTCGTAGTCAGCAACGCTAAGAACCGTCCGTTGATCTAGTTTGTCCATACGGTTATGATCTAGGAGTTGCTCAAAACCAGGAACAAGGTTGGCACTAAAGATCTCAGAAACCGCTCCACTTCCATAACTAAAGAGGGCGATTCGGTCCCCAGCTTTGAGTTGGGGGTCATTTTCCAGTAGTGACAGCAAGCCTAAGAAAAGAGATCCAGTGTAGATATTTCCTACGCGTTGGCTGTATAGAATCGATTGATCAAAATTGTATTGTAATTGATCTTTTTTCTCTTCTGATACTGACTTATCCAAGATTTTTTTCAAGCCCTTGAGAGCTAATTTCGGATAAGGCAAGTGGAAGCAGACGGCTGCAAAGTCTGTCAAGGTAAGGCCAGTCCGTTTCTGGTATTCCGCCCAGGTTGTTTTCAGAGAATCTAGATATTGCTGTGTTGAATAAATCCCATTCACAAAGGGGGTTGTCGCATAATTTGGACGCCAAAAATCCATGACATCGCGTGTTTGGGCAACATTATCATCGTTAAAAGATAGAACACGAGGATTGTGGCTGATCAGCATAGCAACCGCTCCAGCCCCCTGTGTTGGTTCTCCAGGAGTTCCAATTCCGTATTTAGCAATGTCACTGGCAATGACCAAAACCTTACTCTGTGGGAATTTTTCAACATGGAGTTTAGCATAATCCAAGGCAGCAGTCGCAGCATAGCAGGCTTCTTTCATCTCAAAAGAGCGGGCGAAAGGCTGGATATCTAGTAAGCCATGGACAAACACAGCAGCAGCCTTACTCTGGTCAATTCCAGATTCTGTCGCAAGAATCACCATGTCGATCGCTTCTTTATCTTCGTCTGTTAAAATATCATCTGCTGCAGTAGCAGCCAATGTGACGATGTCTTCTGTGATCGGTGCAACACTTTGTTCTTTTAAGAGAAGACCCTTGCTCAGTTTTTCGGGATCGGTATCACGAGCAGCGGCCAAATCTTCTAAACGCAAGACATAAGGGCTCGTCGCAAAACCAATCTTATCAATCCCAATTGTCATTCTTAACCTCTTTTTTATTTGATATCTACTAGTATATTTCGTTACTATTTTACCATATTTAAGGGTAAAACTCCCTTGAAAAAGCTAGATCAGCAAGGAAATCATTCTCGGGACCGATTTTGCAATGTTTCAAAGAAAAATAGAGAATCTATAAGAAAAAGCCATCCTCAGATGGCTTTTCAAATCTTATGTTTAGCTATCTTTTTTAGGGTTACTCATGACCCGTATGAAGAGTTCTTTGCATTTGTCTCTTAGAACTTTTTCGAAGAAGATGAGTATAGCGATGTTCACAATCATAAAGTTCAAGGTCAGATAGAACAAGTCAAATGAATTGCGGGCATAATCAGTCGCTAATAGATAGGAGGAGAGGGCTCCTAGAATCATATAAGGAAGATACTTGATATACTTGTTTATCATCATACAGCACCTCGCATCCTTTAAAGGATTTGTTATTTCACTATCATTGTACTCCTTTTAAACAAAAATACAAGCGATTAAATAGATAAGTTTTGAAAAACCAATGCTAGTTGGCATTGGTCATTTTCCTTTTTTGATGGCGTTGGTAAGAATGGTAGAGTTTCAAAACGACAGATCCACTAGCCATCCCGATGGAGATGACCAAGGCCAGAATAACAACCAGTGTTACGCTGGTTACTGCCTGTCGATATTGGCCGCTGACAAAGAAGGAAGTGGTCCGATAGGAAATATATCCAGGAACCAAAGGGGCGAGAATGGACAGCATAAAGACCACGACAGGCGTCTTGAGAACGATACTTAAAATCTGACTAATGCAGGATCCCACAATAGCGGCGATAAAGGTTGCTACGATAACATTGGTAGGACCTTTTAGAATATAGTATAGTAGCCAGATGCCCATCCCTAAGATTCCTCCAGGAATCAGCATGGAGCGCTGCACATTTAGGACGATTAAAAAGGTGATGATGGCAATCAAACTGGCCACCGCTTGGATTAAAAATTCAGTTAGGTTCATGATTTTATTTCATAAGGACAAGGGCAACGGTTGTACCGGCACCAAGGGCAAGAGTAATGAGGAGAGTCTCAAAGAGCTTACTCATCCCAGAGTTGAGGTGGTAATTCATGAGATCGCGGACAGCATTGGTCATAGCGATTCCAGGAACGAAGGGCATGACACAGCCTGCGATAATGAGATCGGTATTGGATGGAAAACCACTATAGCGCGTCCAGATATGGGCCAAAAAACCGAAGACAAAGGCGGCCGCAAAGGCAGTGGCAAAAGGAATGCGAACGTATTTCTCAACGACAAGAGAAAAAGCAAAGGCAAAGACAGTCGCAATACCCGCTCCAATGGCATCGTAGAAATTTCCTCCAAACATGATGGAGAAGAAAGGCGCACTGAGGGTTGCTGCAATGGTCAACTGGAGATTGGTATAAGGAACACGCTTTCTTTTTAACTCGCTCAGGGCCTGGTAGGCTTGCTCGAGATCGATCTCTCCAGAGACTAGTTGACGAGAGATCTGATTGACATCACAGACTTTTTCGATATTGTAATTGGTCCGCAAGATCCGTTTCATGCGCGTGACATTGGCATTCTCAATTGAAAAGAAAATAGCGACTGGCATCGCTAAAACATTGCAATCGACGATTCCCTGTGAATGGGCGATCCGGATCATGGTATCTTCGACCCGGTGAATCTCAGAACCGCTCTCTATCAGGAGGGTTCCAGCTAACATCAGGACGTCGATCACTTGGTTGATCTGTTTTGACTCTTCCATAATTTCCTTCTTACTAAATAATCTGTTTCTATTATAGCAAAAAAGGACGAGAGACAGAACTAAAATTTGACAATTCTAGTTTGTTTCTTATCCTTTCTGAATTCGTTTAGAATAGCTATTGTTTAGGCTTATCATTCGTTAACTCGGGTGGTGGTGCTGCACGGTGCTATCCTGGACGAGAAGGGTTGCTAAAAAGATCAGTGCAATCAGGATAAAGAGCCAAATAATAGCGAAAATAAATGTTAAAAACATAGGATCACCCCTTCTATCTTATTTACAGCTCTACTATAACACTTGGAGAAAGCGCTGTCAAACCCTATATAGTAAGCTCTTAAACTCTTTCAAAATTCAGAATACTCTTGCGATGGGGATGAAAAAAACCAGCCGTTTCCGACTGGTTTTTTAAGATCTATTTGAATCTTAGTTCAAGGCATCATCCATTGAAAGAACTTCGTGGAAGACACGTTGTGTCAATTCAGTTTTTTGTTCTGGAGTGAGGTATTTAGTGTTTACACAGTATCCAGAGATACGTACGATTACGTCTTCACCTGACATGATCTTTTCGTAAACATCGTTCAAGTCCATAACGTTCAAGTTAACGTGTTGTCCACCGTTTTCGAAGTATCCATCAAGGATGGTTACCAAGTTATCAACTTGTTCGTCACGAGTTTTACCAAGAGCACGTGGTGAAACTTGAGTAGTGAGTGAGATACCATCAGCTGCATAACCAAAGTCAAGGCTAGCAAGTGAGTTCAAGTTTTGCAACCATCCACCTTTAGCTTTGTTAGATGGGTTAGCACCTGGTGAGAAGAATTCCAATTTAGACAAGTTCACAGAACCATCTTCGTTGAGGTATACCCCTTTGTGGACTGGTGAGTTACCAGTTTGTTTAGAGTAAGCAACGTTAGAAGTGATGGTAAGAAGTGAAACAGTTGCTTCAGCGTTCTTGTAAAGTTTGTGGCTACGTAGACGAGTTGTGTAAGCTTCGATCAACCATTCTGCCAATTCGTTAGAACGTGGGTCATCTTCACCCCAACGTGGGTATTCACCGATTGTTTCGTAGTCGTAGATGTAGCCATCTTCGTCACGGATTGGTTTAACAGTAGCGTATTTGATTGCTGACAATGTATCAACAGTATTGGCAAATCCACAGATACCGAATCCCATGTTAGCGCGTTGGTGAGTTGGCAAGAAGGCCATTTGAACAGCTTCGTAGTTGTACTTATCAGTCATGTAGTGGATGATGTTCAAAGCATCTACGTAAGTGTCTGTCAACCAGTCAAGAGATTTTTCGAAGTTTGCTTTAACAGATTCGAATTCAAGAACTTCGTCACGGATTGGATCGATATCAAATACTTTGTAGTCTTTATGAACATCGTCGTAACCACCGTTCAAACCAGTAAGAAGAGCTTTAAGCACGTTAACACGAGCACCGAAGTATTGGATGTTGTGGCGTTGTTCTTCGTTTTCTGGGTCAAGTGGAGATACACAACATGAGATACAGCTCATTTCACCGTATCCGTCTTTGGCCATTGTTGTTACACCTTCGTATTGGATAGAAGAGTGTTTGTGGCTCATGTGCATACAGTAGCGACGGAAGCTATATGGCAATTTGTCAGTCCAAAGAACTGTCAAGTTTGGTTCTGGAGAGTTACCGATGTTGTCCAAAGTGTTCAAGAAACGGTAGTCCATCTTAGTAACACGGTGACGTCCGTCGTTACCCATACCAGCCATAGAAGTTGTGATGAAGGTTGGGTCACCTGAGTACAATTGGTCGTAAGCTTTTGTACGAGCAAATTTAACAGTACGCAATTTCATAACGAAATCGTCAACGAATTCTTGGATTTCTGATTCAGTAAATGTACCACGAGCCAAGTCACGTTCAGCGTAGATATCCAAAACGATTGGCACACGTCCAAGAGAAGTAGCAGCACCGTTGATCACACGGCAGACAGCCATGAAGGCGATGTTTGTCCATTGGATTGCTTCTTTTGTATTGAAGGCAGGACGACGCACATCTACACCATAAAGGTCACCCAATTTAACAACTTCTTGAAGTGCTTGGTATTGAAGGTTTACTTCTTCACGAAGACGGATTGATTCTTCATCAATTTCAGTAATAGAGTTCCAGTCGTTTGCTTTTTCAGCCATCAAGTAGTCAGCACCGTAAAGAGCCAAACGAGCATAAACCCCGATGATACGTCCACGAGAGTAAGCATCTGGAAGACCAGTTACAGTGTGAGCGTGACGAGCACGACGGATGTTAGAAGTGTAAGCGCGGAAGATACCGTCGTTTACAGTTGTAACGTATTTTGTGAAGATTTCATGAACTGCAGGATCTGGTTCGTATCCATTTTCTTTCAAAGTAGTTTCTGCCATACGGATACCACCACGAGGCATAAAGTTCAATTTGAACAATTCATCATTTTGGATACCGAAGATCACTTCGTTTTCTTTATCGATATATCCAGCTGCGATATCAGCGATAGATGTTGGACGGTTATCGTATGGGAAACGAGTTTCTTCATAATGAGCTTTCGTTTCTTCAACAATTTTTTTGATGTGAAGAGAACGTTCAGTTGGACCAGCTAGGAAGCTTTCATCTCCATCATATGGTGTGTAGTTAGCTTGAACGAAGCGAGAAACGCTTGCTTTTTCTTTCCAATCTTCACCTTTGAAGCCTTCCCAGGCTTTGTCAAAAATATCTTGTGCTTCAACGACTGTTTTAACAACCATTTTTATTTTCCTCTATTGTCTTTCTAGCAACTATATCTGTTGCACTTACAATAGTAGTATACCATACAGAAATCGGTTACACAAAGGCGAATTGCGAAAAACAGCAGATTCTTTTGTAATACAGTTTCAAATCCTCTGCGATACTGTACTATATTTTTGAAAACAAACACAGTTTTTCAACAATTTTCATGTTTTCTGGAGAGCCGATTTTTGCAATTCTGAAATTTTCTTCCTATAATAGAAAGAAAGGAGGGTGAAAAATGCTGATATTTCCATTAGTGAATGATACCAGTCGCAAGATTATTCATATTGATATGGATGCATTTTTTGCTGCCGTCGAAGAAAGAGACAACCCTAGTTTAAAGGGTAAGCCTGTCGTGATTGGCCAGGACCCTCGTCAGTCAGGAGGGAGAGGTGTTGTCTCGACTTGTAACTATGAAGCACGGAAATATGGCATTCATTCAGCTATGAGCTCTAAAGAAGCGCTGGACCTTTGTCCTCAAGCCATTTTTATCTCTGGAAATTATGAGAAATACCGAGAAGTAGGTGAGCAGGTCCGTGAGATTTTCAAGCGTTATACAGATCTGATCGAGCCTATGAGTATTGATGAAGCCTATCTAGATGTGACGGAAAATAAAATCCAGAGCAAATCAGCTGTCAAGATTGCTCGCTTGATTCAGCATGCGATCTGGGAAGAGCTGCATCTCACAGCTTCAGCGGGTGTTTCTTATAATAAGTTTTTGGCCAAGATGGCGAGTGACTACCAAAAGCCCCGTGGCCTAACGGTGGTCTTACCGGAGGACGCTGAGGATTTCCTGAGCCAAATGGACATTGCCAAATTTCATGGAGTAGGAAAGAAGACAGTGGAGCGCCTGCATGAGATGGGTGTCTATACTGGCGCGGATCTTTTAGTCATCCCGGAGATGACTTTGATTGATCGGTTTGGGCGATTTGGCTATGATCTCTTTCGAAAGGCGCGAGGGATTCATAATAGCCCTGTCAAAAGTCACCGCATCCGCAAGTCGATCGGAAAAGAGCGGACCTACCGCAAGCTCCTTTATGCAGAAGATGATATTTTAGAAGAAATTGCCAATCTGTCCAGTAAGGTGGCCCAATCGCTGGAAAAACATGGTAAGCAAGGAAAGACCTTGGTCTTAAAAGTGCGCTATGGAGACTTTACCACCTTGACTAAGCGTATCACCTTGACGGAGCCAACGCGAGATGCTGAGCGCATCAATCGTTCAGCGCGTCACATTTTTCAAGAAATCGAATCGATAAATACAGGAATCCGCCTCTTGGGTGTCACCATGACCAACTTTGTTGATCATACCGAGTTACCTTTGGTGGAAGAAAAAGAAGACGACTAGTTTGTTCACTAGTCGCCTGAGATTGATGACAAAGTCATCTTAGAAACTTTCCTTAGGTGAGTACGGACGTCAGCGAACTTCTACGAAGTTCCATGACTTAGTTTTGAACCTAAAGTTTCAAAACTCCCGAGTGCTAGAAACCATAGTGTTTCTAGCACTTTTCTCACGGCGGAAAGTTTCAGTTGTATTTGAATGAGTCTTAAAAAATATATTATTTTAATTTTTGGGGTATCAATTAGGTTGTTTGACGTCAAAAAAGGCTGCAATCTCTTCTTCTGTCAGTCCGATCATGGGGGAGATAGTGTGGAGATTGTCTTCAGTCAGTCGATAGACAGTAGGCTTAGACGTCTCTGCTTTCGTTTCAACAGTTTCTTCCTTGCTTCGTGCAGATTCGACTGTAGCAGAAGCCGTTGCAAGGGATGAAGAATAGTCTGTGGTTGCTTCGCCTCCGTCCAGTTCCTTGAAGCGTTCAACCAAATAGGTCTTGCGCGCTGTACCTGTATTTTTAGTAGCGAAATCAAAGGCGCTGTATTCTCCTAAGAGAATCAGCTTGCTCTTTGAGCGCGTGATGGCGGTATAGATCAAATTACGCTGCAACATCCGGTGGCTTTGATTGGTAATGGGTAAAATCACCACAGGAAATTCGCTTCCTTGCGATTTGTGAATACTCATCGCATAGGCTAAGCGAATCTTGTACCATTCATTGCGCGGGTAGACGATTTCATTGCCATCAAATTGGATAGTCAATTCATCTTGCTTGGATTCTGTATATTTTCCTGGGAGAAGATCGGTAATGTAGCCGATATCTCCGTTAAAGACATTGCTTTCTGCATCATTGACCAGATGGATGACCTTGTCTCCATCGCGGTATTGGCAGTCTGGCGTGTCAAAGACCACCTGATCTTTAACAGCTGGATTGAGAAGGTCTTGCATGAGCGTATTGATATTGTCAATGCCGGCCTGGCCCTTGTACATGGGTGCCAAGACTTGGATATCTCGAGCAGGGATTTGACTACGAAGGGCAGCAGAAGTGATTTGTTCGATCATCTTAGGGATGTGTTCGCTTCCGGCTTCGAAATAAGAGCGGTCGGCTTTTCGTTCTGTGAAATCTTGAGGAAGCTTGCCCTGGCGAATATCTCCTGCTAGTGAGACAATGGTCGAGTCCTCACTCTGTCGGAAAATATGCTCCAGTTTGGTCTGAGGGATGCTCGGAATCTGCAAGAGATCAGCCAAGACCTGACCAGGGCTGACGGAAGGTAATTGGTCGGCATCTCCCACAATCAAGAGTTTCGTATCCGTTGCAATGTTGCTAAGTAATTGATTAGCCAGCCAGGTATCAACCATGGAAAATTCGTCCACAATGATAAAGTCTGCATCCAGATAGTCCTCTAAGTGGCTGGTGTCATCATCTCCTGTCATCCCCAAATGGCGGTGGATGGTGGCGCTCGGAAGTCCTGTCAGCTCATTCATGCGCCTAGCTGCCCGTCCCGTTGGAGCAGCCAGCAGGATCGGCAGGTCTTTTTTCTTCCGCAGATCCAACTGGTGGAGTTGGGCATAGACACTGATCATCCCATTGATAACGGTAGTTTTTCCTGTTCCCGGTCCCCCAGTGAGGATAAAGACCTTGTTTTGGATAGCCTGGTGAATGGCCTCTTTTTGAATGGCATCGTAGCGAATCCCCAGATCTTTTTCAACCGCCTCGATAGCCCGGTTGATTTTCTCGGCTTCAAATGAAGCTTGCTTTCCTTTTTCCAACAATCGACCAATATGGCTGCGAATGCCTTCCTCCGCAAAGAAGAGGCTGTTGTCAAAGATCTTGGTGTCCACATTTTGAACCTTGTCTTCCTCAATGAGGCGTCCTAATTCTTGGGCGACAGTGGAAGGATCCAATTCTATTGGACGAGCGGATTCTAACAGGTCAATGGTATAGCGCAGGAGATCCTTGGCTTCGATGTAGGTATTTCCAGTCTCGATAGAGTAGCTAAAGAGGCTGTGGATCAGACCCGCGCGGAAACGCTCAGGAGCGTCACTAGCAATGCCCAATTCTTCTGCCAATTGGTCCGCGATTTTAAAGCCCATGCCTTGGATATCTTCCACCAATTGGTAGGGCTGTTGCTCCACGATCTGGAGGGTTTCTTCTTTATAAAAGTCTTGGATCTGAAAGGCCAATTTATTGGGAATGCCATAGTTGGCTAGTTGGGCGAGAATGCGCTCCGTTCCGTAATTCTGACGGAGTTTTTCTACAAAAGCCAGGCGGTTTTTCTTGGAGAGACCTGTGATTTCTTCTAATTTTTCAGGAGCCTCCAAAATTTTGTCAATGGTATCGTCCCCATAGAGGTCCACGATTTTTTGGGCTGTTTTGAGACCAATTCCTTTAAAGTGATCGCTGGAAAAATATTTCACCAAGCCCTTGCTAGAGGGTTTGGCACGTTCATAGCGACTGATTTTGAGCTGTTCTCCGTATTTAGGATGATGGACCAGCTCCCCCCAGAAGGTGTAGTCTTCGCCTTCCATGATATCTGCCATGGTGCCCGTCACAATAATCTCAAAATCATCAAAGTCTTCGGCATCGGTATCGCTGATGTCGAGCAAGAGGATTCGAAAAAAACTGCTAGGATTTTCAAAAATAATGCGCTCAATAGTACCAGAAAAATAATATTCCATCATTTCTTTCCTTTTTATAAAGCGAGGCTGGGACATACTTGTCTCAGCCTCAGTCTGTTAATCTATACTAATAAGTTTTGAAAGGGTAGATCGGCCATAGTCTAAAGACGGCTTGCCCTTTGATTTGTTCTTTCTTGAAAGCTCCGACCTGACGGCTATCTTTTGAAACGATCCGGTCATCTCCAAGTAGGAGGTATTCATCGTCGAGCAACTTCAAGGTAAATTTAGGATTGCCATCCTTGTCTACTGTAAAAGCTTGGGCTGTATTGGCCAATTGGCGGAAGAGTTCTCCGTTTTCTTCGAACCCTTTTCCAGTGTAGGTCGATTGCAATTTATCTTTTTTGAAACGAGCAATGTAGTCTTTCAAATAGGGCTCATTGGTCTTTTTCCCATTGATGTAGAGGGTATCGTTATCGTATTGGATGGTATCTCCAGGAAGACCGATGACCCGCTTGACAATGTCCTTGGTTTTGCCGTCGTCGTCTTTTTCATTGGCAACGACAATGTCGAAACGATCAATTGAGAGGTGGTTGACCACAAGGAGATACTCGCTATCTGCTAGGGTTGGATCCATCGAATGGCCGTCCACCTTGACCGGAGCCCAGAGGTAGATGCGAGAGGCGATAATGAGACCAACAATAATACTGAAGAGGCCCCATTCTTTAAGGAATCTCACCACTGGTGAGCTAGATGACTGTTTTGAACTTCTTTTTGACATAACTTATCTTTCTAGTAATTTCTTTGCTTTTTCTGTGTTTTTAAAATGGAGTTTGGCACAATAACCCAGAGCCTTCATCCCGTAGGTCTGAAGCAATTTAGCAGCGACTTGGTCTGACTTCGCCCCTGCTCCACTAGGGAGATTAAAGCCCAGTTCCTTGCCCAGATCTTCTAGATTTTGAAGGAAGAGATTGCGGGCGATGATGGAACTAACTGCAACCGCTAAATATTTGCTTTCTGCTTTTTCTTCCAACTCAATGGCTTGGGTGACCTGATTTTTTTCAGCTTTCACGTATTTTTGGTAGTTTTTAGCCGTCGTAAAGGCATCGATCACAATTCGTTCTGCTTGGATTCCTTTATTCAATAGAAGATAGATAGCCTGATTGTGCAGGGCCACTTTGACCGAAACAGCATTGTAGCCAGAAGCAATGACTTCATTGTACTTCTTTGGAGACAATAAGAGTGCTTGGTGCTGGATGTTTTCCTCAAGGAGAGGAGCCAATTGCTGAATTTTTCGATCATCCAAGGTCTTTGAATCCCCAACACCGAGCTTTTTTAGCCAGTCGTGCTGGTCAGGTGTGACAAAGGATGCAACGACGGTGAGTCCACCAAAATAAGAGCCGTTTCCAACCTCGTCGGTTCCGATCATGGCTAAATCTTGTCCTGCAGATGAAGTAGTAGAACCTTTAGGGTTCTCAGCATCTTGCCCGAAAAAGGCCAGGTAAGGAGTAAGGTCATTGCCTTGAAGCAAGACTTTTCCAGACTTGTAGATCGAAACGGTCGCTCCCTCTAGTCGAAAGAAATAATCCATATGAGGATTCTTGCTTTGAGAGAGAGAACGGCGATAGGTATGGACAAAATCAAGGATTTGCTCCTGTGTTGGAGTGAGTGTCATACTTTCCATAACCACTATTGTACCACAAATTCAGGGAGAGAGGGAGCAAAAAGAAAGAAAGAATCCACTGGAAAATCCCTGTGAAGAGGGGCTTTGCTACTGACAAAGCTAGCCTTTTTTGGTATAATACCGTGAGGTGATTTTTATGGCGAGCTTAAATAGATATAAATTTACATTTGGAAACAAAGCGCTCACTTTAACAACCAACCATGATAATTTGTTTATGGAAGAAGTCGAACGTGTTGCGAAAGAAAAATACCAAGCAATTAAGGAACAAATGCCAGAGGCAGATGATGAAACCATCGCGATCTTATTGGCAGTAAACAGTTTGTCCATGCAGCTGAATCGCGAGATTGAGTTTGATGACAAAGAAAAAGAATTAGATGATTTTCGTCGCAAGGCTTTAGACGACTTAAAGGATAAATCATCCAAATAAGAGGAGATACATGTTAACTTTCTTAATCTTATTGATTTTGGCATGGAGCTTTTATATTGGCTATGCAAGAGGGATTATCCTCCAGTCCTATTACTTTCTAGTGACCTTAGTGGCCCTCTTGATTGCAGGTGGTAGCTACAAGGGACTGGCCAAGGTGTTGTCTCTATGGGTGCCTTTTTCGAGTCCCACCCAGCAATCGGTGAATTATTTTTATGCCAACCGCTACCTATTTCAATTAGATGACATCTTTTATGCAGGTTTGGCATATGTATTGATTTTTGCGATGATCTACCTGATTGGTCGTGTGATTGGGATCTTTATGCACTTGGTACCCCAGCCAGAAAAACTGGAGGATCGCAAGTATCAAATTGGAGCGGGTGTGATCGCCGTCGTGATAACTCTCCTGGTCATCCAGATGGGCTTGACTGTCCTCTCAACGGTTCCCATGGCTTCCATCCAAAATAGACTCAATGCAAGTGGATTGATCCGCTTTATTATCCTTCATACCCCGATTAGTTCCAGTCTGTTCCACAACTTGTGGGTGACTGCGATTATCGGAGCTTAAGGAGCAAAAATGAAGAAAGGAGTGAGACAAGTCCGATTCAAGGAAGGACGCTCACTTTTTTTGTAGGAGAAACATGAATAAAAAGATCTTAGATATTCTGGAGTTTGACAAGGTCAAGCAACTCTTTGAACCCTATCTACAGACAGAACAAGGGGAGATGGAGCTAGCAGCCCTTACTCCAACTGATAAAAAAGAAAGCATCGAAACGGCCTTTATGGAGCTAGAAGATATGGAGCAGATCCTCTTGGAAGAGCCTCGCTTTGCCGTGTCGACCATTCAAGATGTCCGTCCAGTGGCCAAGCGTTTGGAGATGGAGGCATCCCTCAATATTGATGAATTACTAGCGTTAAAAGCTGTCCTTCGGGTGACACATGAGCTCAAGGATTTCTACGACAACTTGGAAAATGTCCGTCTGGAAAGGCTCAATCGCCTCTTTGACAACTTGGTGGATTTACCACGCCTACAAGGTGGGCTTCAAGCTATCAACGAAGGAGGCTTTGTCGAATCTTTTGCCAGTGAAAAATTGGCCAAAATTCGTCGCCGAATCCAGGAAAATGAACACCAGGTCAGAGAGATTCTCCAAGACCTGCTAAAAAGCAAGGCCGATATGTTAGCGGATGCTGTGATTGCTAGCCGGAATGGCCGCAATGTTCTACCAGTAAAAAACACCTATCGCAACCGGATTGCAGGGGTGGTCCACGATATCTCAGCCAGCGGGAATACCGTTTATATCGAGCCTCGAGCAGTGGTCAATCTTAATGAAGAAATCGCCAACCATCGAGCCGATGAACGCTATGAAATCATTCAGATTCTGGAGGAATTGTCTGACACCCTCCGCCCTCATGCAGCAGAGATTGCAAATAACGCTTGGATTATCGGTCACTTGGACTTGATCAAGGCCAAGTATCGCTTTATGCGCGATTGTAAGGCAGTGGTACCAGAGGTTAGTAGCAATCGCTCTATTCAGCTCTTGCAAGTGCGTCATCCCTTGATTGAAAATGCCGTCGCGAATGACCTGCATTTTACCGAGGACTTGACAGAAATCGTGATTACCGGTCCCAATACAGGGGGGAAAACCATCATGCTAAAAACGCTGGGACTAGCGCAAATTATGGCCCAGTCTGGTCTTCCCATCCTAGCGGATCCAGGTAGTCGTGTGGGGATCTTCTCACAGGTCTTTGCAGATATTGGAGATGAACAATCGATCGAGCAGAGCTTGTCGACCTTCTCCAGTCATATGACCAATATCGTATCTATCTTACATCAAGTGGATACCGCCTCCTTGATCCTTCTGGATGAGTTGGGGGCTGGAACCGATCCTCAAGAGGGGGCTGGCCTTGCTATTGCCATTCTAGAAGACCTGCGCTTACGCGGGATTAAGACCATGGCGACAACCCACTATCCAGAGCTCAAGGCCTACGGGATTGAGACTGCAGGAGTGCAAAATGCCAGCATGGAATTTGATACAGCGAGTCTGCGTCCGACCTATCGCTTCATGCAAGGAGTTCCTGGTCGCTCCAATGCCTTTGAAATTGCCCGTCGTTTGGGCTTGTCTGAGACCATTATCCAGGATGCCATGAAGATGACCAATACGGATAATGATGTCAATCAGATTATTGAAAAATTGGAGGCGCAGACCTTAGAAAGTCGCAAGCGCTTGGATACCATTCAAGAGGTCGAGCAAGAAAATCTCAAATTCAATCGCGCTCTTCGAAAGCTCTATAACGAATTGACCAGAGAGAGAGAAACAGAGCTCAATAAGGCAAGAGAAGAGGCCAAGGAAATTGTGGACATGGCCCTCTCAGAGAGTGACCGTATCCTTCAAGGGCTTCACGCCAAATCCCAGTTGAAACCACATGAGATCATTGAGGCCAAGGCTCAGTTGAAAAAACTCGCTCCTGAAACCGTCGACCTTTCTAAAAATAAAGTCTTGAAAAAAGCCAAAAAGGCGCGTGCTCCTAAGGTAGGTGATGAAATCTTGGTTATCAGCTATGGCCAACGCGGAACCCTAGTCAAGCAACTCAAAGATGGTCGCTGGGAGGCGCAAGTCGGCTTGATCAAGATGACCTTGGAAGAAAAAGAATTCAACCTCATCAAGGCTGAAAAAGAAGCGGCTCAACCTAAGAAACGTCAGGTGAATGTCGTCAAACGTTCGAACACGAGTGGGCCGAGAGCGCGTCTGGACCTCCGTGGGAAACGCTATGAAGAGGCCATGCAAGAGCTAGATGGCTTTATCGATCAGGCCCTGCTCAACAACATGGCCCAAGTCGATATCATCCACGGGATCGGGACGGGAGTTATCCGTGAAGGGGTGACCAAGTACCTCCGTCGCAACAAACATGTCAAAAGTTTTGAATATGCCCCCCAAAATGCGGGTGGAAGTGGCGCAACCATTGTCACGTTTAAAGGGTAAGTTAAGTAATTCTGCAAAGAAATATAAATCTGTCTCATTTTTAGAATGAATTAGGAAAATACCGAAACTTTCCGCCGTGAGAAAAGTGCCTGAAACAATACAGTTTCAGGCACTCGGAATTATTGAGACCTTAGGCTCAATAATTAGTCATGGAACTTCTTCGAAGTTCGCTGACGTCCGTACTCACCTAAGGAAAGTTTCTAAGATAACTTTTTCTTCAATCTGAACCTAGCTGATAAACAGCTAGGTTTTTTAAAATTTTATAAAATGAAAATATTTGAAAGTTGTTGAAAAGGATTCACTTTTAAATCTGATTTTCAGTAGTCCTCCCTTTTAAAAGTGCTATAATAGAGGCAATGAATGATTTGGGAGGATACGCATGCGTAAACGTAAAAGTGCAGATTCGTGTACAACGATTCTAGTCGGAAAAAATGCTAGCTATGATGGTTCGACCATTGTAGCACGAACAGAGGATTCTCAAAATGGCGTTTTTACGCCCAAGAAATTGATCGTGGTCAAACCAGAAGATCAACCGCGTCATTACAAGTCGGTTTTATCAACTTTTGAAATCGACTTACCAGATAATCCAGTTCGCTATACAGCGGTTCCAGATGCCATTCCTAAAGACGGGATCTGGGGAGAAGCTGGGATCAATGTCTATAATGTAGCCATGAGTGAGACAGAGACCATTACGACCAATAGCCGTGTGCTAGGGGCAGATCCTCTTGTAGAGAGTGGCATCGGTGAGGAAGACATGCTGACCTTGGTCTTGCCTTATGTTAAGACCGCCCGCGAAGGGGTCTTGCGTCTCGGGAAGATTTTGGAAGAGTATGGAACTTATGAATCCAACGGGATCGCCATTTCAGATGTGAATGAAATCTGGTGGTTGGAAACCATCGGAGGTCACCACTGGATGGCGCGCCGTGTCCCTGATGATGCCTATGTGACCAACCCCAACCAACTGGGAAGTGATTGTTTTGAATTTGGTAATCCAGACGAGTTTCTTTGTGACCCAGATCTTGAACATTTTGTCACAGAGCACCATTTGATTCTGGATCAAGAAGGGAAAGGTTTTAATCCACGCTATGCCTTTGGTAGCCAAAAAGACAAGGACCGCCACTACAATACACCGCGGGC
The DNA here is from genome assembly GCF_027497875.1 of Streptococcus sp. SM3. The sequence continues at coordinate 20,471 of NZ_JAJNSA010000023.1, forward strand.
TTGGGCCATCCAGCGTTTCCTCAATCCTGAAATCGATCAGGATCCACGGAGCTTCGAGATTCCTTGGTGTCAAAAACCCTATCGCAAGGTGACGATTGAAGATGTCAAATATGTCTTGAGCAACCACTACCAAGACACCATCTACGATCCTTATGGACCGGAAGGAGATCAGGTGAGTCAGCGAACTTTCCGGACGATCGGGATCAACCGGACCAGTCAAACAGCGATTCTACAATTGCGTCCCAACAAGCCGCAAGAAACGACAGGCATCCAATGGATTTCTTACGGTTCGATGCCTTACAATACAGCTGTCCCTTTCTTTACCCAAGTGGATACAACGCCAGACTACTTTGCCAATACGACGGCTAAGGTGACAACGGATTCCTTCTACTGGGCTAACCGGATTATTGCAGGACTAGCAGATCCTCACTATGCCCACCATGTTGGCGATTTAGATGATTACCAAGAATCGACAATGGCCTGGGGACATGCACGCATCAATAAAGTCGATTGTGCCCTTGCAGCAGGTGAAACCGTCGATTTTGAGGCGGAGAACCAAGCCATGAGTGATCAGATTCAAGAAGCGACGGATCAACTCTTGGACAAGATTTTGCTCGATGCTAGCAACCTCATGACCAATCACTTCTCCTTAAGTGATTAAGAACCGCGCATTTGCAGAAATCTTGCAATATATTTTCATGAATCGTTGACAAAGCTTTGAAAATCGATTAAAATAGAAAAAATTACATACGACCGAATGAAGTTTGCAGGAGCGTGAGTGACTGTGAATGGACGGAACTCTGGAGAGACCAGAAATGGCACCGAAGGGGCAAGGTAGAGGATGCATCTACTCAAACTCTCAGGTAAAAGGACAGAGCGAAGAATAGGGGAAGTCCCCTATTTTAAGCAGGACCAGAGTACATGTTTGACATGTACTCTTTCTTTTTCTCATTTCTGTCGAGCGGTCGATAAAAAGGAGACAGAGAATGGATCATGTATTGCAGTTTTTTCAGCAACTCGATAATTTAGTATGGGGCGCCCCACTTTTGGTGCTCTTGGTAGGGACAGGGATCTACCTGACCCTTCGTTTGGGCTTGCTTCAGATACGCTATCTTCCAAAAGCCTTTCGCTTGATCTTTACAGAAGATGAGGGGCATGGGGATATCTCAAGCTTTGGAGCCCTTGCGACGGCTCTAGCTGCCACAGTGGGAACAGGCAATATTGTAGGGGTAGCGACAGCGATTCAGACAGGTGGCCCAGGGGCCCTCTTTTGGATGTGGATGGCGGCCTTCTTTGGGATGGCGACCAAGTATGCAGAAGGGCTCTTAGCCATTCGTTATCGGACCAAGGATGACAATGGCCACATCTCGGGTGGTCCGATGTACTACATTCTTCACGGGATGGGGGAGAAGTGGCGACCACTAGCTGTTTTCTTTGCAGTTGCAGGTGTTCTGGTGGCCCTCTTTGGGATTGGAACTATGACCCAGGTCAATTCCATTACGGGATCTCTTCAAGCGAGTTTTGGAACAGCTCCAGAAGTGGCTAGCGTAGTGATTGCTCTGGTGGTTTCGACCATCATCTTTGGTGGGATTCACTGGATTTCGAAAGTCTCCGAAAAAGTGGTTCCTTTTATGGCTGCTGCCTATATCTTTGCGACGGTTGCAATTATTGTTTTGCATCTGGATCAATTGCTTCCAGCCTTAAAATCGGTCTTTTCAGGTGCCTTCACAGGGACTGCAGCCATGGGAGGTTTTGCAGGAGCAACGGTCAAAATGGCCATCCAAAAAGGGGTGGCGCGTGGGGTTTTCTCCAATGAATCGGGTCTCGGATCGGCCCCCATTGCAGCAGCTGCTGCGAAGACCAATGAACCTGTCGAGCAGGGCTTGATCTCGATGACAGGAACCTTTATTGATACCATTATCATCTGTAGTTTGACAGGACTTTCGCTCTTGGTTTCAGGTGAGTGGATGGCCAAGGGCAGCACGAGCACCTTGACTCAGGATACGTTTACAGGTGTCTTTGGCCCAGTTGGAGGCATTATCTTAACGCTGTGCTTGGTGCTGTTTGCGACAACGACCATTCTTGGATGGTCTTATTATGGAGAACGGTGTTTCGAATTCCTATTTGGTGTCAAACATATCAACCTCTACCGGGCTTTCTTTGTCTTAATGGTTGGACTAGGTGGTTTCCTAAAATTAGATCTGGTCTGGGTGATTGCAGATATCGTCAATGGGCTTATGGCTCTACCCAACTTGATTGCGCTCTTGGCCCTCTCACCAGTCATTATCAAAGAAAGTAAACGCTACTTTAAGAAATAAGAAAACCCAGATCGCGAGGTCTGGGTTTTCTTGTCTATTTGAGATAGGATCTTTTAATAGCGTTTTTCCTTTGGCCAGCTGCTCATTTCAGCGATGGCAGTGAAGAGCACATCTGTCGAAGAGTTGAGGGCTGTTTCACAAGAGTCTTGAATGACCCCGATGATAAAGCCGACACTGACGACTTGCATGGCCAAATCATTGGTGATGCCAAAGAGGCTACAAGCAACAGGGATGAGAAGGAGAGATCCTCCCGCAACTCCAGATGCTCCACAAGCAGAGATAGCCGCTACGACACTCAGAATGAGCGCCGTTCCAAAGTCAACCTGAATGTGCAAGGTATTGGCAGCAGCTAGCGTCAAAATATTGATCGTCACGGCTGCGCCTGCCATGTTAATGGTTGAACCAAGCGGAATGGAGACAGAATAGGTATCTGGATTCAGCCCCAATTCTTCACAGAGACGCATGTTGACAGGGATGTTGGCTGCAGAACTTCTGGTGAAGAAGGCTGTTACCCCACTGACACGAAGGCATTTAAAAACAAGGGGATAGGGATTCTTGCGGATCATGAAAAAGACGATCAATGGATTGATGACCAGAGCGACAAAAGCCATCGTTCCCACCAATACTACCAAGAGAATCCCGTAGTTACTAAGGGCACTGAGTCCTTGGCCAGCGATGGTCGTGAAGACTAAGCCCAAGATCCCAAATGGAGCTAGGTTGATAATCCACTCGACAATTTTTGAAGTGATATCTGCTAGGGTTTGCAGGAGGTCTTTACTATGTTCACTCGCTTCTCTCATGGCGATCCCAAAGACAGTGGCCCAAGAAAGGATCCCAATGTAGTTGGCTTGCTGCAAGGCGTTGACCGGGTTGTCGACGATCTTGAGTAAGAGGTTACTAATCACTTCGCCAATCCCGTTTGGAGAGGATCCTTCAGCGGCCTTTCCAGTCAGGGTAATGGTGATGGGGAAGATGTAATTGATCAAAACAGCGACGAAGGCAGCTGCAAAGGTTCCTAGGAGATAGAGGACGATGACCTTTTTCATATTGGTCTCTGTTCCTTTTTGGTGTTGGGAGAGAGCATTTGCGACGAGTGCAAAGACCAGAAGGGGTGCGATGGCACGGAGCCCTCCAACGAAGAACTCTCCTAGGAGTCCAATCCCAGTTGCTTTCGGAAATACAAGTGCTAGAACGACACCAAGTACAATTCCGATTGCGATTCTTTTCATAAGGTTGGTTTTATTCCAAGTGGTAATCAGTCGATGAATCATGTAAGGCCTCCTTAAAAAATAATTAAGGAATATTATACGATAGTTAGGGGGGAATAGCAATGAAATTTTTAAAAAATAGCCTTATTTCCGAATATTTGATATAATCATACTATTCTTTGTTAGAAAGGCCCGGATAAATGAGTCAAGCTTTCCAACGTTATTTCAGTAAAATAGACTGGACAAAGATTTTTGATGACCTAATTTCAAAATGCATCTCTCTGATTTTTGTCTTTCTCTTATTTTTTATCGCTAAAAAGGTCATCCATAGCCTGGTCAAGCGGATATTAACCCCTTCTTTTAAGTATACGGTGCAGGATGAAGCCCGTAAAAAAACCATTCTCCGTTTAGTAGAGAGTCTCTTGAACTACTGCTTGTATTTTATCTTGATCTACTGGATCTTGTCGATCCTCGGTCTTCCAGTCTCTAGTCTATTGGCTGGTGCTGGGATTGCTGGGGTGGCGATCGGGATGGGAGCCCAGGGCTTCCTTTCCGATTTGGTCAATGGTTTCTTTATCCTTTTAGAACGCCAGCTGGATGTGGGGGACAATGTCCGACTTACCAATGGTTCTATTAATATTGCCGGCATCGTTAGCAGTGTGGGAATTCGGACAACTCAAGTACGTGATTTTGACGGGACTCTCCACTTTGTCCCAAACCGCAATATCACTGTCGTCAGCAACCTCTCGCGTGGAGATATGCGCGTGCTGGTGGATATTCCGCTAGATGCGAATACCGATCTCGATAAGATCTATCAGGTGATTGCGCAGGTCAACCAGTCTCAACAAGACAAACACCCAGAAGTGTTGACAGGTCCTACTATTTTAGGCCCACAGATCGAAAAAAATGGTCGCTATTCCTTCCGTATTGCGATGACCGCGCAAAATGGGACACAGGTTACTGTTTATCATACTTACTGTAAACTCTATCATGATGCCTTGATGGAAGCAGGAATCAATCTTCCAACAGGAAATAACGGAATCATGTAAAAAAGCTCAGAAATATTTTTCTGAGCTTTTTTAATTGATGTTACGATCTTAAGTGGCAGTATTTGTCATCCAAATATTTAATCTGATCCCAAGTCTTTCGAGCCTCAGGTGGCAAGATCAATAATTGCTTGCGCAATAGGGCGGTGATTTCGAGATCCAATGATTCGATCGTGAGGGCTATGGCTACGGAACTTTTTGCCCTTTGGATCTTGTTAATGCAGTGTTGGATATGCTGGCAAGCAGTACAAGTCTGTGCTTGACGGCTTGCTGCAATCTCCTGACGCATCTCAGAAAGCAGTTGCATCAATTCAGACTTAAGGAATTCAATGGTCGTTGACTTGTCTTGAGCAAAATGAAACATAAGCGCACCTCCTTTTGCTATAGTTTAATACTAATTTATTAAAAATGCAAGGGGGTAAAGTAAAAAAAATAAAATTTTTTTAGAAAAAGATACAGAAAAAGAGATGGCTCAAATCTCTCATCACTAATGATGGTTAAGATTCCTTTCTTTAAAAATGATTTTCTTCCCTTGAGACCAATTGTCCTTAAAGAGATCAGTAGCGACAAAAAACTCCTGAAACAGAATGGTTTCAGGAGTTGAGAGGCTTTGACCCGAAGGTCTCAAAGAAAAATATCGATTGATTATACAAGACCTTGTGCAATCATCGCGTTTGCGACATTTTCAAAGGCAGCGATGTTGGCACCTGCAAGGTAATCTTTACCAAGTCCGTAAGTTTCTGCAGTTGTTTTAGCAGTGTTGAAGATATTGGTCATGATGTCTTTCAAACGTCCGTCCACTTCTTCGCGTGTCCATGAAAGACGTTGGCTGTTTTGGCTCATTTCAAGAGCAGATACAGCAACCCCACCAGCATTGGCTGCTTTAGCAGGTCCGTAAAGGATACCATTTTCTTTGTATACGTTGATGGCATCGATGTTACTTGGCATGTTTGCTCCTTCAGAGACAACTTTCACACCTTGAGCGACCAAACGTTTAGCAGCATCGCCATCGATTTCATTTTGAGTTGCACATGGAAGAGCGATGTCATAGTTACCAGCGTAAGTCCATACAGAACCTTCGTAGTATGTAGCAGTTGGTTTTTCAGCAGCGTATTCAGTCAAACGTGCACGACGTTTTTCTTTCACGTCTGTAAGAAGGTCGAAGTCAATACCGTTCTCGTCGATCACGTAACCGTTTGAGTCAGATACAGAGATAACAGTTGCACCAAGTTCAGTAGCTTTTTGAAGAGCGTATTGGGCAACGTTACCAGAACCTGAGATCACGACTTTCTTACCAGCAAAGCTGTCACCGTTGGCTTTGAGCATTTCTTCAGTATAGTAAACCAAACCATAACCAGTTGCTTCTGGACGGATCAAGCTACCACCAAAACCAAGAGGTTTACCAGTCAAGACACCAGCATCGAATTGGCGAAGGCGTTTGTATTGACCGTAAAGGTATCCGATTTCACGTCCACCAACCCCGATATCACCAGCTGGGACATCAAGAGAAGGACCGATGTGCTTTTGCAATTCAGTCATGAAGCTTTGGCAGAAACGCATCACTTCAGCGTCAGTTTTTCCTTTAGGATCGAAGTCAGATCCACCTTTACCACCACCGATAGGAAGACCAGTCAAGACGTTTTTGAAGATTTGTTCGAATCCGAGGAATTTCAAGATCCCTTGGTTAACAGTTGGATGGAAACGAAGACCACCTTTGTAAGGACCTACAGCAGAGTTGAATTGAACACGGTATCCACGGTTTACTTGGATGTTTCCTTCACGGTCAACCCAAGGAACACGGAAGGAAATCACGCGTTCAGGTTCTGTAATACGAGCTAAAATGTTTTCTTCGATGTATTCAGGGTGTTTTTCAAAAACAGGTTCCAAAGTGCTGAGGAACTCTTCAACAGCTTGAAGGAATTCAGCTTCATGGCCGTTACGAGCTTTTACAGTTTCGAAGGTGCTTTGGATATATTCTTTAGCAGTTGTCATGTTAATTCTCCTTTGTGAATGAAACGAAAACCAGCAAACCCGCTAGGGGAGTGGCTTTGAGACAGTTGACAAACAATGTCACGTTTTATTACATGGATCATTATAGCAGACTTTTTTTGGCTTGTAAAGAAAAAAGTTGAATTTTCTGAAAATTTTATCGTGACTAGGAAACTCCGAATCTTTGGAAGAATTTTTAGCTTTGTTTGTCCGGAAGCTTCCAAGTGATGGTATAATGAAAGAAGAAAATAGATAGCATCCCGAACGATTCTGTTGGTGGTGTTTCAAAAAAGGAGTACAAGATGGTATCGACAAAGACGCAAATTGCTGGTTTTGAATTTGACAACTGCCTGATGAATGCGGCAGGTGTAGCCTGTATGACCACTGAGGAATTAGAAGAAGTGAAGAACTCAGCTGCTGGGACCTTTGTGACCAAGACAGCGACCTTAGAATTCCGTGCTGGTAATCCAGAGCCACGCTACCAAGATGTGCCGCTTGGTTCGATCAATTCGATGGGACTACCTAACCAAGGGTTGGACTATTATTTGAATTACTTATTGGAGTTGCAAGAAACGGATCCTGACCGGACCTTCTTCTTATCTCTCGTCGGCATGTCTCCTGAAGAAACTCATACCATCTTGAAAAAGGTGCAAGACAGTGACTTTAAAGGCTTGACAGAGTTGAACCTATCTTGTCCCAATGTCCCTGGGAAACCTCAGATCGCCTATGATTTTGATACGACAGATCGGATCTTGTCTGAGGTCTTTGCCTATTTCACAAAACCTCTAGGGATCAAGTTGCCCCCTTATTTTGATATCGTTCATTTTGATCAAGCAGCAGCGATCTTTAACAAATACCCGCTCAAGTTTGTCAACTGCGTCAATTCGATCGGAAATGGCCTCTACATCGAGGATGAATCCGTGGTGATCCGTCCGAAGAACGGCTTTGGTGGGATTGGTGGTGAATACATCAAGCCAACGGCTCTCGCCAATGTCCATGCCTTTTACCAACGTCTGAACCCAGAAATTCAGATTGTGGGGACAGGTGGTGTCTTGACTGGTCGCGATGCTTTTGAGCATATCCTTTGTGGGGCTAGTATGGTGCAAATCGGAACGACGCTGCATAAAGAAGGAGTAGGAGCTTTTGACCGCATCACTGCGGAACTCAAAGCCATCATGGAAGAAAAAGGCTACCAAAGTCTAGAAGAATTCCGTGGGAAATTGCACTACATTGACTAATCTTTTGAAAAGAACTTCCTTAAGTGGGAACTTGAGGAAGTTTT
>NZ_JAJNSA010000162.1:0-3160 GCF_027497875.1 Streptococcus sp. SM3
GGTGTTTATGAGAGGCTCTTAGAACTTGGAGTGAGTGAGGAAGAGCTCAAGATTGTTTTACAAGGTATTTGCTACCAACGATTAATTGCAGGAGGAGGTGTGGTCGATTTTGCGACGGAAAACTACCAAGAGCACTCAGCCAGCCGCTGGAACCAACAAATGGATCTCTTGGCTCAATCGGGATATATCCAGCTGGCTCAGGCGCAAGCCGAAAAAATTATCTACCGCTAAACAAAAGCAAATCATCGAATTGTTTTTGAATCTTTATTCGAGTGGTTTTCATCTGTCTGAGATTGTCGATTTTCTGGATCGCTCTCACCTAGTGGAGAGTCGTTTGGTTTCCCAGATGCGAGAGGACCTCTCGAGGGGGCGGAGTTTTTCAGAGATGATGGCGGGGATCGGTTTTTCAGATGCGGTCACGACACAGCTGTCTCTCGCTGAACTCCATGGCAATCTTATATTGAGCTTGGAGAAAATCAGTGCTTACCTAGAAAACATGCGCAAGGTCAAGAAAAAGCTGATTGAGGTGAGCACTTATCCTCTTATCTTGCTTGGCTTTTTAGTTCTGATTATGCTAGGCTTGCGCAATTACTTGCTTCCTCAAATGGATGCTCAAAATATTGGGACGCAATTGATCAGTTCCTTCCCCCAACTCTTTTTGGTCTTAGGAGCGGGACTGGTGACCTTCTTCTTACTCGGCTTTCTCTATTATCGAAAGTCAGGCAAGATCAACGTTTTTAGAACCTTGTCTCATCTGCCTTTCGGAAAAGGCATGATTCAAGCTTATTTGACAGCCTATTATGCCAGAGAATGGGGCAATCTGATTGGGCAAGGATTGGAGTTGTCTCAGATTTTTTCCATGATGCAGGACCAAAAATCCCAGCTTTTTCAAGAAATTGGAAGGGACTTAGCTCTTTCTTTAGACCGTGGCCAGTCCTTTTCAGAGACGGTCAGGGGGTATCCTTTTTTCAAAAAAGAATTGCCCCTTATGATTGAATATGGTGAAGTCAAATCAAAGCTCGGAAGTGAACTAGAGATCTATGCTGAAAAAACATGGGAAGATTTCTTTCGTCGGGTTCACAAGGCCATGAATGTGATACAACCCTTGGTGTTTGTCTTTGTAGCTCTTGTGATTGTCTTACTCTATGCAGCCATGTTACTGCCGATTTATCAAAATATGGAGGTTCATTTATGAAAAAATTAAAAACCTATAAGGTTAAAGCCTTTACACTTATTGAAATGTTGGTGGTCTTATTGATCATCAGTGTGCTCTTATTGCTCTTTGTGCCGAATTTGACCAAGCAAAAAGACTCCGTGAAAGAGACAGGAAATGCAGCGGTTGTGAAGGTGGTCGAAAGCCAGGCTGAATTGTACGAGCTCAATCATACCAATGACCAAGCCACTCTAGCAAAGCTGATTGCGGATGGAAATATTACCAACAAACAAGCAGAATCTTATCGTGCCTATTATGCGAAAAATAGTGGAGAAACTCGTGCGGTTGCAGATTAAGGCCTTCACCTTGGTGGAGACCCTTCTGACCTTGATGATCGTCAGTTTTATCTATCTGGGCTTATCGGGATCGATCAAGACGAGCTTTCAGCAGGTGGAAGAAAAAGTATTTTTTGCAGAGTTTGAACACCTCTATCAAGAAAGCCAAAAGATAGCATTGGCAAGGCAAACGGAATTGGATGTTGAAGTGACTGCAAGGAAGATTCAAACGCCCTATCAGGCGGTGGAGATTCCTGATTCTGTTATTTTGCAAGATCCTAAAACTATTCGTTTAGACCGAGCAGGTGGCAATTCATCCCTGGCCAATGTTCACTTTCAGACACAGAGAGGAGTGGTGACCTATCAACTGTCGCTTGGAAATGGAAAAATTAAAAAAAGCATCCGTTCCCGCTAGTATTCTCATAGAATCCTTAGTAGCCTTGGGTTTATTTGCCATGATTACGACCTTATTGTTAGGGGAGATCCGGCGTTCGCGCAAGGAGCGACTAGCGGATTTCAAAGAGGTAGAGGTCTTATCTGTCGCTCAAATGGCGCTTCAGACAGGGCAAAATCATCTAGAGGCCAATGGTATTCAGGTTCAAGTCGAAAAAGATGCCGATCAACTCACGGTCTATCATCAAGGGAAGGTGGTACTGCATGTGGAATAAAGGAAAGGTCAAGGCCTTTACCCTGCTCGAAGCCTTGGTCGCTCTCTTAGTGCTTAGTGGGGGAGTGTTGGTCTTTCAAGGCTTGACCAAGCTTCTGCATGCTGAATTGGACTACCAGGCGCATCAAAAGCAGGAAGAATGGATACTTTTTCAGCAACAATTGCAGGTGGAATTGGACCGGAGTCATTTTGAAAAAGTAGCGGACAATCATATCTACTTGGTTCAGGATCAAAAACCAATTGCTATTGGCCAATCTAAAGGAGATGATATCCGAAAAACAGATGATAAGGGCAGGGGCTATCAGCCTATGATTTCAGGTGTTCACTCTAGTCAGATTTGGCAGGAGGGAGAGTTGCTTCATCTGCGTTTGAATTTTGAAGAAGGTCTAGAAAGGGAGTATGTCTACCATGTGGTACCAGCGATACAAAATGAAAAAAGTTAAGGCTGGTGTCTTGCTCTACGCCCTCTTGATGGCAGTGATTTTCAGTCTCTTGCTTCAGTTTTACCTGCACCGTCAGGTCGCGGAAAGACGGATCTTAAAGACGAGTCAAGATCGTCTACGGGCCTATGCTTTGGTGCAATTGGCTCTTGAAAAGAGAAAGAGTGATGAGAAGACATCAGAGATTCATTTAAAGTCTGGAGTTGTTCAGCTACAGCAGGACACTGGTTTTCTTCATGCCCGAGCTGAGATGAATGACGAAAGCTATGAGTTTGTCCTTCCAGTAAGGGAAGAAAAAGAAAGTAGCAAGAGCCAAAAAGAAATGAAGAAGAAACAGAAAGATAAGGAGAAGGCAGGGACCGAAACGCCTTCTGAAGAGACGCCAAAAGAGACCAAGGAACCATCAGAAAATAGCGAAAAAGACTAATTTTTGGTATGATAGGGTGCGGAGGAAATCATGAATTTCGAAAAAATTGAACAAGCTTATACCTATCTATTAGAAAACACTCAAAGTATTCAAAATGAATTGTCGACCAACTTTTATGACGCCTTGATTGAACAAAAT
>NZ_JAJNSA010000163.1:0-3141 GCF_027497875.1 Streptococcus sp. SM3
CTACTTTCATTTTTTGACTCCTTTTCTGCAAAATAAACAAAAAATCCGCTTAGATGATTCTCTAAACGGATGCTTGAAATTCTCCAACAAGTTACAAAACCTCGGTCCATTTAGATACTAGCTCTATGGACCATCATCAAAAATCTTAGCCACATAGATACAAACAAATTGCTTGGGTTGTTTGCATCCATGAGATCATGTCTACAAACACTATCTAAAGTAGCTAAAGTAGAATTTTTGAATAGAAATGGCTTGTTGTTTCATGTTTATTTTCTGCTTTCTTTATTTATGGGTATTATCTTACCGTAATTTATTTTTGATGTCAAGACTATTTCAGAAATTTTTGAAATTTTTTGAAAATTCAACTGGTCCTGACAAGAAAAAAACAGAGGCTGGAACACATCCAGGCCTCTATTTTCTAATCTTCTTTTGATTTAGTTTCTTCATCTTCCTCGACGATTTCAGAAATTTCAACTTTCACCTTGGTCACACGACCATTTTTTACTTTGTCATTTGTCAAAATGAGGTGTTTCTTTTGACTATCGACTTCACAGCTGAGTCGCTCTTTCAAGGTTGGAATTCGCCCAACCTCTGTCAGATAATACCCTGCAATGGTATCCACATCATCACTTTGCAACTCAACATCAAAATATTCGTTAAAGTCATTTAGTGACATGGCTCCTTGTACGACATAGGTATTGTCCGCAATTTCAAAGACATCAATTTCTGCTTTGTCAGTCTCATCGTCAATTTCACCGACGATTTCTTCCAAGAGGTCTTCAAGAGTAACCAAACCAGACATCCCACCATATTCATCAAGCAGAATGGCCATTTGATTTTGGGTATTGCGCAATTCCTTCAAAAGATCATCCACAAAAATGGTCTCTGGAACAAACAAAGGTTCTTGTAAAATCTTTCTTAAGACAATATTATCAAAGCCATTGATAAATCCTTCGTTCAAGAGACGTTTGGTATGGATGAGACCGATGACATTGTCCTTGTCATCATCATAGACAGGAATCCGTGAAAAGTTTTGCTTAAGGATACTTTCAATGATTTCTTTGGTATCATCATTGATATCAACCATGAAGGCATCTGTCCGTGGCACCATGACTTCACGCGCTACCATTTCATCTAATGAAAAGATCCCTTGGAGCATCTCAATCTCGTCCGCATCTAGTGTTGCTTCACTATTGGTCAGCATATACTCGATTTCATCCCGCGTCATCTTTTCATCCGGATCATCGAATTCCATTGGCGTGATACGGCTCAAAAGGTTGGTCGACGCTGAAAGCAACCAAACAAAGGGGCTAACAATTTTTCCTAATAAAATGACAATCGGAGCCGTTCGAACAGCTAACTCATCTTTCAGGTTCATAGCGATTCGTTTCGGATAGAGTTCCCCAAATACGATCGAAATATAAGTCAAAAACGCTAGAGATAAAAAGCTTCCAGCTGCAACAGCCGTTTTAGTATTGCCCATCCATCCAGCAATAACATGACCAAGGCTATCTGCAAGACTCGCCCCAGATAAGATGGTAATCAAGGTGATCCCCACCTGAATAGTGGATAAAAAATGGTTGGGCTGTTCCAAAACGCTAAGAAGACGAATGTATTTTTTATCTCCTTCTTCAGCCTTTTGCACTACACGAGAACGATTCAACGATACCATTGACATTTCGGTTGCCGAGAAAAAGGCGTTCAATAATGTCAAAACAATCAATAAAATAAATTCCAGTAAAATTTCCTGACTGCCAGGGTCTTCCATGGATACTTTCCTCCAGTATATAATATCGTATATTATACCACAAAATATGAGAGCCTGCATTCTTCTATGTCATTTTCTTTTTTCACCATCAAAAAATCAGGACCAGGTCCTGATTTTAGTGCTCTGCACTGGTAAAATCATAAAAGAAGGCATTGAGTTTTTCAACCAGCTCTAGCGATGAGAGACTACTTGTACAGATAAAAGGTTTTTTCTTTAATTCCGGCATCATAAAGTTGGCCACCACGACATCTGCATCTGAAGCTTCGATATCCTCTACTGTTAGATTATACTTGATCATCTGAGTAAATTCAAAGTTATCCGTACAGTAGAAATCTAGAAAATCGATCATGGATTTAGCATGGTGGTCATCAAAACGACTGATAATCAAGACCTTAATGGACTTCCGGCGGCGCAATAATTGTGGTAAGAGACGTTCCCAGTGAGTGTAGACCGTGTAGATCATGTGCTTGATAATTTCTTCATTCAGATTATGCTTCATGGTCTTCATATAAGTGATGATATGGTCTCTCAAATCATCATAGAAGGCTGGGAAGATGCTCATAAAATCTTCGTTGGTATTGGTCTTGGTATCAAATAAGAGGAACTCCGAGAACAATTCCTTCCGACCTAAGTGAGCTGTATTATGAACGTGCATCAACATCTCATCAAGATTTTCGATATCTAAATCATAGGTATAGCATAGATCTTTGAACATATCTTTAATGAGTCTAGTGGATTCTTTTGCATAAGGATCTGTTTCTGCGGCCTCAATCAAGCTTTCTGGGCTGAAATAGAAATTTTCTTGAATAAAGATGATGAAGAACTGCTCCAGCACTTTTTCATTTAACTCGACACCCAACTGCAAGCTAAAGTAGCGCAACATCTCCTCAACATTGGTCACCCCTTGATATTGATCTTTATAGGCTTCAAAGGTCGTTGGAATGTCGATGAAATAGCCTTGCTTAATACGTGATAAGTACACTGTCAAGAGAACTTTGTAAGACTTAATGACAGAGAAGGTCAATGGATAGCCATAGAGCTTGAAGAAGAAGGTGATCAAATCGGTCACGGCCTCTTCCTTAAATTCTGGGAAAGGCCACTCCATATAGTAATAACGTTCCGCAAAATACTGGGCATAGAAGAAACGAACATCTACTTCATCCCCGACAAGATTCAAGGGTTTCAAATCAATCTTTACATTGTATTTAGTTTGAAGCTTCTGATTAATCGTCCGAATCAAGCGGTAGAAAGACTGGTAACTCAGATCAAACTTTCTGCAAATATATTCATTGGAAACATCCTTGTGGAAGAAGAGGTATTCAATCAAGGCGAAGGCTTGTGATTCTTTAAAAAAGTGATGGTAAATCACCTCA
>NZ_JAJNSA010000164.1:0-3096 GCF_027497875.1 Streptococcus sp. SM3
CGATGGATCCTTGAGGGACAAAGCGACGAATGTTTGGGGACGTGCGCTGGTAGCCTTCGGTTTCGATGATGGCCTTGTTGAGGCCAGGAGCATCGTAGCTGTAGATCGCGTCGACCCGCTCAAATAAGGAATCAGGTAGATACGAGCAGGCATAGGTTGCGAGATTTCCCCCTTTGGAGTGACCAGCTACTAAGAAGCGCCCTTTCGGAAATTCCTTCATGACATGTTGCAGGTAGCTGGCTGCGCGCTTCTGAGCTGGAACATGGTCCATATAGGTCATGTGGAAGTCTTCCTTCCAGCCGATCAAGGTGTCATCCGTCCCTCTGAAAACGACCAAATACGTATCCAGACTAAGCCGATAGGTCATGGCCGCAAACTGTTTTTGGATATCGGGATCGTATTCATCGACATAGTTAAGGAGTTTGATGTTCTTAAAGCGCTTTGAAGTAGTCAACTCATCGACTAATTGCAGGTGCTGGTTACTCACGATGAAATCGGTTGTCCGGTCGATCAGTTCCATCGCATCAGACAGGCGCACTGGAATCCCTGTTGTATCTCCTTGAGGCACAATGTGTTCAAAAGGCAGATAGGTCAGCTCTGTCAATGCGAGAACATCCAGTTCATTGAAGGGACGGTCATAAATGGAATCGTAGGTCACTTCTTTTAGGTAATCAAAAATCGTCGACATCTGTGCCTCCCGTGTCTTATTTCTTTCAGTATAGCACAAAAATGGGACTAGAAAAAGCAACTCCTGTTATGAAGATTACGCTGGATCTTTTTCTCTGCTGCTTAATCTGTTATAATAGGAAGAAAAAAAGAAGGAAAGAAAGCCATGCATAAAATTCTCTTAGTAGAAGACGATGAAATTATCCGCCAACAAGTCAAACAATTATTGGAACAATGGGGCTATGAAGTGGTCACAGTAGAGGACTTTATGGATGTCCTCGGGATCTTTGTCGAAAGTGATCCCCACTTGATCCTCATGGATATTGGCCTGCCTCTCTACAATGGTTACCACTGGTGCCAGGAGATTCGTAAGGTTTCAAAGGTTCCGATCATGTTTCTTTCTTCACGGGATCAAGCCATGGATATTGTCATGGCCATCAATATGGGTGGAGACGACTTTGTCACCAAGCCCTTTGACCAAAATGTCCTCCTGGCCAAGGTTCAAGGACTCTTGCGCCGTTCCTACGAATTTGGGACAGAT
The DNA here is from genome assembly GCF_027497875.1 of Streptococcus sp. SM3. The sequence goes on from NZ_JAJNSA010000164.1 coordinate 1,208, forward strand.
CAAAATCTGCTGGAGTACCGGGGAGCCATCCTCAATCTCAAGTCCACGGACTTGGTGTATGAAGGGGAAGTTATCAAGTTGACCAAGAATGAATTTCAGATTCTGCGCGTCCTGTTTGAGCATGCGGGCAGTATCGTGGCGCGCGATGACATGATGAAGGAGCTCTGGAATAGCGACTTCTTTATTGATGACAATACCTTGTCTGTCAATGTGGCCCGCCTTCGCAAGAAGTTAGAAGAGGCTGGCTTGTCAAACTTCATCGAAACCAAGAAAGGCATCGGTTACGGGTTGACCCATGAATAAATTTGGAAATATTGTTTGGCAGTATGTGGTTTCCCGCAGGCGCCTGCTCTATCTATTGGTCATCTTTTTGATCGTCGATTTGGTCTTTGCCTATCTCTTTCCAGAGACGGGGAATGTGTTCCTCTATGCGACTCTAGTACTAGGCTTTTTTAGCCTCTGTGTCTTGGTCTGGGATTTCGTCATAACCTTTCAAGACTATCGCAAAGCTGCGTTTTATGAGGAAATAGAGGCTGCTTCGCCCTTGGAACATCTCCTTTATGAAAAATATACAGAAGAACAGCAGGCGCGCCTGGAGCAAGGCAAAGTAGCCCAGGCCAAGTTCAATGACCTGATGGATTACTACACCCTCTGGGTTCACCAGATTAAGACGCCCATCGCAGCTAGCCAGCTCTTGGTCCAAGATGTCGAGACACCTATTATCAAGCAACAGATGGAGCAGGAGCTCTTTAAGATTGACTCCTATGCCAATCTGGTTCTGCAGTACCTGCGACTGGAGAGTTTCCATGACGATCTGGTCTTAAAGCGCGTGTCGCTAGAGGACTTGATCAAAGAAGTGGTCCGCAAATATGCCCTCTTTTTTATCCAAAAGAACTTGACAGTGAACCTGCATGATTTGGATGTCGCCGTCATTACCGATCGCAAGTGGCTTTTGGTCATCATCGAGCAGCTCTTGTCCAATAGCCTCAAGTACACCAGTACAGGTGGAATAGAGATCTATTTCAAAGACCAAACTCTCTATATAAAAGACAGCGGGATTGGAATCAAAAATAGCGATGTCCTCCGCGTCTTTGAGCGGGGCTTCTCCGGTTACAATGGCCACATGACCCAGCAATCCTCAGGGCTGGGGCTCTATCTGTCTAAGAAAATTGCAGAGCAATTGGGCCACAAGATCACCCTCCACTCAGAGGTTGGCCAAGGCACGACCGTTGCCATTCACTTTGAAGAAAAGAAGTTGGTCATGGATTAGTTTTTCCCCATCTTACAAAAATGTAAGAAATAAACGTCAAAATGAAAGGTTAGGTTATGGTAGCCGCCTTTTATTTTTTATACAATAGTCTCATCAAATGAAGGAGGTCAAGAAAATGAAACTCTTGAAATGGATGAAACAACTCAAAAAGACTGAGAAACCAAATAACCAAACCGATCTGGAAAAGGCGGAATTTGGTCGCCAAGTCCTACAACAAACCCAAGAATTTTTCTTGATCTACTAGTAAAAGGAGAAAAGTATGTCATTGTTAGACGTTCAACACATCAAAAAAATCTACAAAACCCGCTTTCAAGGCACGCAAGTCGAAGCCCTAAAGGACATTCATTTTACCGTGGAAAAAGGGGAGTATGTCGCCATCATGGGGGAATCAGGATCCGGGAAATCGACCCTTCTCAATATCCTAGCCATGCTGGACCAACCAACTGAAGGACGGGTCTACCTCAATGGCACGGACACCTCAACCATCAAGAACAAAGACGCATCGAGCTTCCGTCGCGAAAAGCTAGGCTTTGTCTTTCAAGATTTCAATTTGCTCGATACCTTGTCTGTCAAGGACAATATTCTTCTCCCTTTAGTCCTCTCTCGCAGACCAGTCAAG
>NZ_JAJNSA010000165.1:0-3073 GCF_027497875.1 Streptococcus sp. SM3
CAATCTCACTCTTTAGATTGTCCCGTGAACTCTTTAAATCACTATGAAGGGTTGTAAACACCTGACCCGGTAACTTTGCATGATTGCTTGAATCAATCTGGTAGTAACCATCCTTGTACAGTAGGAGGTTAGTTGAGTAGTCATTCATCAGGTTGACCAGAGTTTGAAGAAGAGTCCCATGCACCTCTACTAGGTAATTGCGCATACTCGAGATGGCCTGACCTTGGAGATTTTGATTGTTGATGAAGTCGCTCATAGCCTTATTTAGATTAGCGATGGCCTCTTCCCAAGCATTCATCGTCTTTTGACTTTCCACTTGAACAGAGGTAATATCATCAAATTTTATCTTGTAACTCATAGAACCTCCCTACTGCAAGCCAGAAAACATTGTTTGTCCCAATACAGTATCTGTACGGGCCAACTCTTTTCCTGTAGCTGACATCAAGGTGATGTCTGTTCCCAATAAGGACGTATAGCTCGTCATCAACTGATAGAGCTCATTGAATTGTTCCTGATACAAATCGAGCACCTTGGATTCCGATGTCGTGTTGAAGTTTGGCTTACTCACTCCAGCCAAACTAGCCTGAGCCTTGGTCAAACTACTGATGTGCGCGTTAAACAGAACCTCAGATAATTGAATCGTTCCATACATGGCCTTACCCCTCCTTCGTATGTAGCAGCTTCTCGATGATATTTCCCAGATTATTCATCTGACTTTGGCACCAACCAATAATGCCATGTTCTTCATTCTTTTGGTTCTCTAACCTAGTGATTTCATCACAGATGGCATCATAGAAGGTATCCATCTCTGTTTGGAAACTCGTGTAGTCACTGGAAAAGGTTTCCCACTGCTTGGTGAAGGCATCTTTTTGTTTGCCTTGCCATTCCGGCTGGATATTGCGGTGGTTGATAGGATACCTGATATTGTGAACATTATGTTGACTTTGAAGAGAATTCTATTTAAAGCAAGAGTTTACCAATAAAACATTAGTAAACTCTTGTTTCATTTATTCTATCATAAAAGGAGGAGTTGTTCTGATTGTTGCCCAATAATAAGAACTATTTTGATTGTTTATATAAGTGTTCCAGTAATTGTCGACATTTTTCGTCAATCAATTCTCTATTAGCCAGCTGTTGAATCCATTTTCCTGGGATGCCTTCCAGTTGATAGTGGGCTCCAGCCAAGGTACCTGTAATGGCACCGATGGTATCGGTATCCCCTCCAAGATTAACGGCTTTTAGAACAGCTTCCTCAAAACTATCTGTTGTACCTAAACACCAGAGACAAGCCTTCAAGGTATCAACAACATAGCCTGTGGAAGCAATATCTTCCCTAGATTTTTGATAAAATTCTCTATCAAATATTTCACTAAAATGTTCTTGATACTCTTCCCAGTATTCTGGTTTTTTCTTAAAGTAATCTTCAAAATAAGGTTTTGATTGACAAAGTAATTTTTCTAGACGAATGTTAAGAAGAAAACCGATTAAAAGCTGGACATAAAGGATAGATGCCACGATAGATCTTGGATGAGCATGGGTCAACTTAGTATATTGCTCAATTATTTTTGATCTATAACTGAAATCAAAATTTTCATATAAGAGCAAAGCTAAGGGAGATATCCTCATCAAAGCTCCATTGCCATTGTCTCTCTCACTACTCCCTCCACATTTCTCTGGAGAAACTCCCGCCAAATACCGTTCAATCGCCTGATTAGTCGAAACACCAATATCAAAACAATATCCAAAAGGTGTGAGGTAGCCCTGACGATAAGCTACAAATTTATCCATCAACCCATTCAAATCAGAATCCTCACATAGGTGTTCAATAAGTGCTAAGGATAAAGAAGTATCATCTGACCAGGTACCAGCTGGTTGATTATAGGTTCCATAACCCACCATATCTGAAATATGGTAGGTATCTCTATCTCTGAACTCTACAGGGACTCCCAGTGCATCACCTATTGCCAGACCAAAGATAACCGAATTTATCTTTTGTTTAAGATTATATCTTCTATACTGATTTGAATCATCTTCCCATTTATCTCTTAATCTCATAGCCTTCTCCTATTCTATTAAATCCATTTTTAGAATAATATTATTATCAACTTTATCTATACCCTTTATTAAGAATTTTGAATTTCTTGGCAACAATAACTCATTTTCATTAGGGAACATACTGAAAGTGTTAACCATTCCTCCTTTAGAACCTTTTGGTGCGTTGATTTCCCATCTTACTTCACCTTTAAAGGCCGTTTCCCTCTCAACTGAAGTACTAACAAATGCTCGATCTTCAAAAGTTTTTCCTACTAACGAATTCCAATCCAGAGTTCCATTAAAGTTTTTATCAACCATATTCATGAAAGGCGCTGAATTTGTTCCTCTGTATAAAGTTAAATCAGCCGGCAATTCCATCTTAGACAATGCAGAATCGATATCAGAAATAGTTGAAGTTGAAATATGGCCTAAATCGTCACTGAACCCTCTTAAGTAGTTATTAATGTAGGTATAATCATTACTTGTATAAATTCGTACCCCCTCAGCTTCTGCATTTGTAAAACTTTGTTGGCTTTTTCTAAAATAGGCATCTAGTTCTTTCGTACTATACTTCGGTGCTTCGACCTCTACTTTCACCTCATTGAGACTAAACTTGCTGGCTGCTGAGGAGACCGCATAACCTCCTACGATATTCCCGATAAAGTTTGCGGTTTGGGCATCTTCCTCACTTCCACCTAGGAGCTTGGTCCCATGATAGGCAACCTGACCGGCTGTATAGGCACCGGCTTCTCCTATCGCAAACTGGGTCAAGCCCTTGACAACGCTCTGAGTCTGCCCTATGGGAATCATGATAGCACTCGCCGTCACAAAGATATTCCCAACATCATGATACAGCTTGTCATTCCCCATGAAAAGCGTATCTCGGATGCGATTATAGGATTTCGTATGAATATCCCCTGCATTTCCAAGTTGGATGTTATGAATCCCTTCCCCTGCATTAGACGCCCCATAAGCCGCTGTTCCAATTCCTGCGGTTAAGCCAGCCCCAACAACCAAGGGTGTCGCTGCCCCCATAGTT
>NZ_JAJNSA010000166.1:0-3056 GCF_027497875.1 Streptococcus sp. SM3
ATCATGACGCTTATGTAGGCGTTGATGGTGGCTGTTTGAAGCTACTGAAACAAGGTCTGCCTTTAGATATAGCAGTGGGGGATTTCGATTCCGTCTCTGAGATCGATTTGCGCCAGATCCGAACCCAAGCCAAGCAGGTTGTTCAATCCGTCCCTGAAAAGAACGATACGGATTTGGAATTGGCCTTGAAAGCGGCCTTTGAGGCCTATCCAGAGGCTGCTATCATCGTTTATGGTGCCTTTGGCGGTCGCTTGGATCACTTTTTGTCCAATATCTTTTTGCCGACCGATCCAGACCTAGCTCCCTACATGGAGCAGATCCAATTAGTCGACGGTCAAAATCGCTTGATCTACAGACCAGCTGGTTGCCATGAGATTCAGCCGGATCCAGCCATGTCCTATGTTGGTTTTATGCCTGTCGGACAAGGCCACTTAGAGATCACAGGGGCCAAGTATCCGCTCCATCAGGAGAATTATTTTTTGAAGGCCATGTATGGCTCCAATGAATTTTTGGATCAACCGATTCAAGTGAGTCTTGACCGTGGCTATCTTGTCATTGTTTATAGTAAAGACAGAGGTTAATATGAATATCATTCTGCTTCTGATTGGCCTGCTCAATCTGGGCCTCCTCATCTATCTCTTGCAACGGTCAGATGACACAAGACCGGCTTTACGAGAGATGCTGGAAGACCATGAGGATCATTTGACAGACCAGTTGGACTATCGTTTTGAAAAAGAAAGACAAGCAAACCAGATTGCCAATCAGCAGTTAGAGATCGCCCTGACAGATCGCTTGACCGAGATGCGAGTGGAGATCCACCAGCAGACGACGGCTCTGCGCGCTGAGATGAACGAGCACTTTACTAAAAATCGGGACAAAACAGATGAGCGCATGCGCCAGATCCAAGAGTCCAATGAAGTGCGGCTAGAACAGATGCGCCAAACGGTAGAAGAAAAATTGGAGAAAACCTTGCAGCACCGCTTGCAGACCTCCTTTGAGACGGTTTCAAAACAATTGGAGTCGGTCAACAAAGGGCTGGGAGAAATGCAGACGGTGGCGCGGGATGTCGGAACTCTTAATAAAGTTCTCTCCAATACTAAGACGCGTGGGATTATGGGCGAATTGCAGCTGGGCCAAATTATTGAAGATATCTTGACCCCAGCCCAGTATGAGCGGGAGTTTGTCACCGTTCCCCAATCCAGTGAGCGCGTGGAGTATGCTATTAAGCTTCCAGGACAAGGAGAGGAGCCAGTCTATCTGCCGATTGACTCTAAATTCCCACTGGAAGACTACTATCGTCTGGAAGAAGCTTATGAATCAGGAGAGAAAGAGGAGATCGAGCGTTACCGCAAGGCCCTTCTTGCTAGTATCAAGCGTTTTGCTAAGGATATCCAACAAAAATACCTCTTTCCACCAGCGACAACGAATTTCGGAATTCTCTTTTTGCCAACCGAAGGCCTCTATTCCGAAGTGGTTCGCAATCCAGAATTCTTCGATCGCTTGCGTCGGGACGAACAAATTTTAGTGGCTGGGCCAAGTACCTTATCAGCCCTCTTGAACTCCTTGTCTGTTGGCTTTAAAACGCTCAACATCCAAAAGAGCGCAGATGACATTAGCAAGGTGTTGGGATCGGTCAAATCAGAATTCCATAAGTTTGGAGGGATTCTGGCCAAGACTCAGCGCCATTTAAAGAATGCTTCCAATAATATTGATGATTTGCTAACCAGACGGACCAGTGCCATCGAGCGGACACTCCGCCAAATCGAAAGCGATGAGGACCTGCTGGGACTAGATGTATATATAGAAGATGGAGAAGATGATGGTCAAAATTAACCAAATGAAAAAAGATGAATTGTTCGAAGGATTCTATTTGATCAAGTCAGCAGAAGTGCGTCAAACGCGGGCCGGGAAAAACTACCTCGCCTTTGTCTTCCAGGATGAGACCGGTACAATCGAAGGTAAACTATGGGATGCCCAACCCCACAATGTAGAGAGTTTTATGGCTGGGCGCGTGGTCCATATGTCTGGACGTCGAGAAGTTTACAATAATACTCCGCAAGTCAACCAATTAAACATGCGCTTGCCCCAAGCAGGAGAGCCCAACAATCCAGCAGACTTCAAGGAAAAACCACCAGTAGATCCCAAGGAATTGCATGAATACCTGTCAAACATGATTTTCAAAATTGAAAATCCAGTCTGGCAACGGATTGTCCGTGCCCTCTATGGGAAATATGAGAAAGAGTTTTATAGCTATCCAGCTGCTAAGACCAACCACCATGCCTTTGAAGCAGGCCTTGCTTATCATACGGCAACCATGGTCCGCTTGGCAGATAGTATCGGCGATATCTATCCTCAGTTGAATAAGAGCTTGCTCTTTGCAGGGATTATGTTACACGATTTGGCCAAAGTGATCGAGTTGACGGGACCTGAAAATACAGAATACACTGTTCGGGGCAACCTCATCGGCCACATTGCACTGATCGATGAAGAAATCACCAAGGTCTTGCAAGACTTGAAGATTGATGACCAAAAAGAAGAAGTCATCGTCCTTCGCCATGTGATCTTGAGTCACCATGGCTTGCTCGAATACGGTAGTCCTGTTCGTCCAAAAATCATGGAAGCAGAGATTATTCATATGATCGATAATTTGGATGCGGAAATGATGATGATGACAACAGCCCTTGGCTTAATTGGTCCTGGCGAAATGACCAATAAAATCTTTGCTATGGAAAATCGTTCCTTCTATAAACCGAATCTCGACTAGTAAAAACAGAGATAAATACGGGAATGATTCTGCCAAAAATAAAATAATCAGGAAAAAACGGCCTTCTGTAAATCAGAATGTTCGTTTTTTTCGCTTCTTATGGTATAATGATAGAAAAAACTACATGGTGAGAAAATGAAATTAAGAAGAAGTGAACGGATGGTCGTAATTTCTAATTACTTGATCAACCATCCCTATGAATTGACTAGCCTCAATACGTTTGCGGAAAAGTATGAGTCTGCCAAGTCTTCCATCTCAGAAGATATCGTGATCATTAAGCGTGCGTTTGAAG
>NZ_JAJNSA010000167.1:0-3035 GCF_027497875.1 Streptococcus sp. SM3
GGGCAGCAGTATTTTTAACCATTTGGCTCAGATACGGGGCAATTGGTTTATCCTTTGCTTTCCTTTTAATCAGGCGCTACAAAGGATTAGAATCTAGGAAATGGTTGGTTCCATTATTCTCGACGGCTTATGCCTTGTCAGGGATGTTGGTTTCCTATCAAATGAACGTCATCTTCTATGATGCCATGATCATGTTACCAATTGTGATTGTGTATTTGGAAGAATTATTAGATGGGAAATCTCCTTATCGCTATGCTTTTGCTTTAGGATTGACGGTCTTGCTTCAGTTTTACATGGGCTATATGATCTCCATTTTCATCGCTCTGTATGCCTGCTACTATGTATCACCAAGGTTACTGATTGAGGGAGATCTAAAGGCGAAGATTAAAAACTTTAGTATCCCTTTACTACAAGCAGTGATTTATTCGATTATTGGGATTGCAACAGCCTCAGTCTTGCTCTTGCCTGTATTTTTCAACCTGATTGAAAGTAAGGGGCAAGTTGGCGGAGGCATGACCTTCTCATTTGCCTTCCAAATTAACCCCTTAGATATTCTTGCTAAGTTGGTTGTTGGTGGCTTTGATACAACATCAGGATGGTCAGCGGGTCCCAACCTTCCCAATATTTATATTGGAGCGCTTGGTTTTCTTGGTTTTATCTTTTATTTCCTATCGCAAAAAGTTGGAAAAGCAAAAAAATGGGCTGCAGGGATTGTTACTCTCGTTTTCCTGATTTCCTTTGTGAATGAATTTGTCAGTAAGATATGGCATATGGGACAAAATCCAGCCGGTTTCTTCTTCCGTTTTTCTTGGCTATTTTCATTCTTTATGCTAGTCCTAGCTTATCAAGCGATGAAGCAGAAGATCGTTATTTCCAAACGAACCAACTGCATCATCGGTTTGGGCTTGCTCTTGTCGGTGGTTTATCTCTATTTCCATCAGTATAGTTTTGTCTCAAAGACCCAACCGCAAGCGATCAGTCGTTTCCTCTCTAAGTTCTCTATTCTAAGTGTTCTGGGAATAGCAGCGGTGACTTGCTTCATCTTCTATGCGTATTGGGAAAAATCTCAGAAGAGCCAATTGGAAAAAATGATTCGAATGGCTCTAGCAGCGGTCATCTTAGTGCTGGCTGCCGTCTTATTAAAGACAGGCTATCTCTTGTCGCAAGTGGGGATTACAGCGATGCTCTACTTGAGCATTCTCTTCATCCTAAACTTTAAGATCTCACGTTTATCCATGATTGTCGTATCTGTGCTGACAATCTTTGAGTTTGGCTATAATGCGTATTTGTCCCAAGTAACATTTGGGTATGATGATGTGCACAAGTTTGCAGATGCGACCGTTTCGGTCAAGCGCGTGACAGACAATATCCAAGAAAATGCAGATCAAAAATTCTATCGAATTGCCACAGATTTTGCCTATTCCAGAACAGTTCCTTCCTTGGTGTCCTATCCAGGCTTAAGTACCTTTAGTTCAAGTTTGGAACGTAGCACCATGGATCACTTTGCTTTCATGGGAGATCTGGGTGTCAATGCGGCGACTCAATATTCAAATGGGACACCTTTGACAGATGCTTTATATGGTATTCGATACTTTATGAGTGCCAAGGACTTTGATCCCAAAGAGATTGAAGCCAATCCAGATAAGATGTACTTTTATCGATTTACAGACCGTTTTGATCTGCATCGCTATTTCACAGACAAGGTCTATGAGGATAAGCGTTATGTCGTCTATAAGAATCCAAATTCCTTCCCACTTGCATACGGGACGAACAGTCTGGTAAGGAATATTCAATTTGGTGCCAATAATGCCTTTGCTAACCAGAATATTATTTTGAACTCCATGGAGGGACATCAAAAGGCCAATAATGATACCGTTGAGTACTTTAAACCGTTGGCGTTCAGCTCGATCGAGACCGAAAATGTGATTGAAGAAAAGGTCAATAAGGAAACGGGAGAAGCCATCTATAAGAGAGCGGATTCGTCAAAAGATGCCATTATTCGTTATAAGGTCACTCCACGTACCAATTACACTTATTATTTCTTTACTCCTGTATCTTTGATCCAAAACCAAGATTACTCGGTTTTACTCAATAATAAATGGTTGCTCAATGCTAAAATTTTCACGCAAAGACAAATTTGGCAGTTGACAGATCAAACTGAAAACCAAGAAACCGTTATTGAATTTAGATTTAGAACAGATCACATCGATATGAGCAACGCAGGTGTTTATCGCGCTGATGTTGATCAAATTCAACAGGTATTAGAAAACAGGAAGAAACAAGGTTTACATGTAACCAAGTTTTCAAATACCCATATTGTTGGTGATGTGTCTATCACAGATGATAGTAACTATATGATGACTTCCATTCCATACAGCGATGGCTGGAAAGTGAAAGTGGATGGGAAGTTTGTCAAAACTGAAAAAGCATGGAATGCATTCTTATCCTTCCCAATCTCAAAGGGAAATCATAAGGTTGAATTCGTCTTTAGACAAAAAGGAGTGATCCTGGGTGCCTTGCTATCTATTGTTTCCGTTGCTTACCTCGTCATTCAAATGAGAAGAAATAGAAGTGATGAAGAACAATAGGATTTAAGAGAATCAAAAATAGTTATCAACACAAAAAGAGAGTGGGACAGAAATCGGTAATTCGTTAGAATTCGATTTCGTCGTCCCACCTCCGCACAGTTGAGTAGGGCTGTAAAGCTGATGAAATCAGCGTAGTAGAGCCCACTCAACCACTGCGTCTTGCTCGACAATCGAAAAACAACTAAGAGGCTAGGACTTTTGTCCCAGCCTCTTTTTTATATGATCCGCACATGCGAACGATTAGTTATTAGAAATCTTGCGTTTCAAGATGACGGCTCCTGATAGGATAGCAACACCGATCAAGATGACACCAGTAGCGACTGCTTCACCTGTTTTTGGAAGGAATGTCTTGCGACCTCCGTTTGAAGTTGTCGTGCCAGAATCACCTGGTTTACCAGGTTTGGTCGTATTCGTTGTTGGCCCCTCTGGCGTTGTTGTCGTAGTGGT